>JAFWIM010000047.1 GCA_017514845.1 Lachnospiraceae bacterium | reverse complement strand
TCTTGATAGTTGCTGAGAACATAGCTCACTTTGTTCAGGTCATCGCGGTAGAGGTCCGCTCCGAAAATCATGTCAGGGAACGCATCCCTGATGGTGATGTCAGAGGGACGGCCTTTTCTTGCGCTGTATTCCTGAATCGCTCTGAGTCCGCCCTCCTCAAAGTGCTCGCTCGCATAGAGCCCGCTATTGCTCTCAAGATAGAACTCGAGCCCGCGGGAGTGGAGCCAGTCGACTATGTGTCTTGCCTGGTCGGGCGTGATCAGCTGGTGCATGACAACGGTGTCGTGATCTTCAACATAGCTGCCGTTTCCGCCGATCATGCCGTCGAGGCCGATGTCCCAGATGTTTGGATAGACTTCAGCTTTGCTGCGGCCGGTGCATATGTAGACCCGGTGACCGCATGCACGCGCCTTGCGGATCGCATCTACAGCGGATTCGGGAAGATTGTTAGAATAGTCGACCAGTGTGCCATCAACGTCAAGAAATATAATTTTGTTCAATGTAGTAATCTCCGGAAATTTCGTGAAACTAGATAGTCGTCAATTGTGGTGTGGATACAGGGTATATGGATGCAAATGTCAATGGGTTCCGTTATCTTGTAGATTGTATAGGCCAGTCGCCGGTAGTACAGTTTTTAACTGCGTCTACACTGCCGCCGGATGATAGATAGATCCGATAGATGGTACTATCTTCTGCCACAATATCCAGCATTTTTTCATTTTTTTCTTCTACCAGCTCTGCTTTCTGTATCTTTCCTGCTCCTATTGTAGTTAAGCAGTTCAATATAAAGCGAATATTTCTGCTGCTTTCGTCTATTTTAAGCGCATTTGCAATGATGGTTCTGTTGACTGCAGTCACTTCTGAATCCTCCTCACTGTCATTATAAGTATCGGTATTAATTGATTCGACACTTTCACTGTCTCCGATCTCTGAGTCAATACTGCCGGTTGTAGTACCGGCAGAAACATCAGATTGGCTGCCTGCTCTACCTGCAGTTGTGTTGCCACAAGCAGATAAACAGCAGAGGGCTATTATTTCGAATATGATAACTGCTTTTTTCATAGAACACCTCAATTATATCAATAATGACCGTCTCTGGTCACCTCAAAATTTCTTGCGTCTACTTCGACCGGCTGATCGCGATATCTCTGATAATTTTGGCTGGGTTTCACATAATGATCAAAGTTATTTTTCCATGTCTTAAGCGTCTCTTCGGATACCATAAAATCTGTAGGATGTTTTACTGCTTCGTGCTGGTAAGCATGTCTTAGCTCATGGCTCACTGTCGCCAGAAGCAAATATGAATCCCAGTTTGAGATGCGGTCAGACAGTACCCTCTCGTTCAGAGTCACGGTGTGGTTGTTGTCAGTATATTGTCCCAAAGTGGCTGAAGTATTACTGTAGGTGAGATTTGAATCCCAATTGATATTCGGACGCACATCTTTTAGCCCATATATTCTAATGACTTCCGCCATATAGTCTTGAAGAATCTGCTTGCGCTCATCCACGGAAGCGTTGTCCCAGTTTTCCGGCGAATACTTGTCATCTTGAAGGACTTGCCACAACCTTTTTTTCATTGCGTTATCAGCGGCTTTTTCCTGCTCGTCTGTTGTTGTGGCGTAATCATCTGGCTCTTTTCGGGTGAGCCAGTCCCAGAATTTTTGATACCATTTTCGCTTATCTGTTCCCTGCTGTGATGATTCGCTGCTCACAACTTTTAAGTTTGCGGATACTGCGTTGATTGAACCGAGGATAGCATTTTCGGTATTTTGATAGGTCTGTGCTATCAATGCCAATGCCTCACTCATAGTATTCATGTGGGCTGCTTCACTCAGTACGCTGCCGGCAGCGCTAGTAATAGCCTCTTCTATAAATTTTCGTGTGTTGCCTTCCAGAACATTTGCAGGCTTTATATTGGAAAGGTCAGATTGAATTTGATCCAGACGCCCTTTTATACTGGCTATTTCTTCGGAAACTATGAGAATTTTCTCAATGTCAGCTCTCATTTTCGCCATAATGATCTTCTCTCCTTTCCTCTAGTGTAGATAGTTTGTCAAACAGCCAGCCGGTCAATGTATTGACCAGAGAACTGAATTGACAATCGGCAACATCTGTTTTTTGTATTGTGGTTCCGGTCTTTTCCTGATAACTATAGTTTATTCTCCTGCCATGGTAATCGCCCCGGATGTCCATCTGAGAGTCAATGTTTCTTTGTTTATCCAAGGTGATTCCCATGATGTGAATATCGTGGTCTTTTGTATTTGCGCTTTCGATTTCTGTGAGTTTTTGATCAGTTTCGGGTACAATACCATATACGAAAGCCCCGACGACTTCTTTAAGAGTCGGTTGTAAATCAACGAATAGTGTTTTACTGCCTTTCGGACTGCGTTCATATTCTTTGTCCAGAACAGAAAGGTAATAAGCGTCTCGTATATAGATGTTGATTTTTACGTGGGTGACGTGGTTCTCGATAGAAATCATGAGTTCCGGATGTGTCATCATTTTTACGAAGAACTGCCCCAGCGCGCTGACGTGAATCTCGTCATTGACCACGGTTATCAGATCATTTTCAAGCAGATTATCAAATATTTGCGAGGACTCTTTTTGCGAAATAGTTCCCGAATAGGTCTGTATGTCTGCAAGTCCGCAAAAAGGGCTGCTGCCGGTTTTGAATCTACATATTTCTAATTCTTGTAAAGATAATTCCATAGGAGTTCCTTTCTAAAAGCGCGCAACTTGTGCGTTTTCACGTGTATTGTAAACCAAAGGGTATTTCATTAACGTAATAGTTGACAGACGTCACATATTATCGGATAAACGGCACAATACTGCCTATGTAATCGGGTATTAAAGAAGGGGCTGCCGCATTAGACGGTGTCACCTCATATGGCAGACATTTGCAAATAACGTCTGCCATATATAATTGCGGCGCGCCTTAATGCGACAGCCCCTGAGTAGATTTGATCGTTGATATTTGTTTTTCTGCCTGGTCCAGCGTCAAAATTGGCAGACATAGAAGCTTAGAAACCTTCTTTATTTGCCAACTTCCTCATCTTAATTCGATTCAGCGCGCCCTCATAGCGAGCCTGTTCCGCGACCGATTCGATTTTAAGCCCATATGGCACCGGGGTCGGATGACCTTCCTTGTCGACGCAGACCTCTGTCAGGAACGCGCGGTTAATAGAGTGGCGCATACCTGTCTCAAGATCTTCAAGATAAGTGTCACAGCGGACCTCGATGGAAGTTCTGCCAACATAAGTCACTCTGGCGACCAGCACGATTGTATCATTCAGGTAAGCCCCCTCTTTGAAATCCAGGTGGGAGATGGAGGCGGTGGTCACGTTCGTGCCGGCGTGGCGTTCCGCCGCAAGCGCAGCCGTCTCGTCGATCCACTCTAGCAGCCGTCCGCCGAAGAGCCTGCCCTGTCCGTTGATGTCGATGTAGCGGAGCTGATGAATAGTTTCGACCTGCGAGTCGCTTACTGTTTTCATGCCTTTTTCATACATATCTATAGCCTCCATATTTCTTAAATCTGCATTATTGTCGGTTCGTCGCATTGAATAAGGCGTTTCTCCCATCCATTGCGCGCGTGGCAGGACACTGAAATTTTCACCAAACTTGTTCTATTACGAAATCCAGGCTCTCCATCGAGAGCTGATACATGAGCTTCTTCATATGTACCTCATTCAGATCTCCCTGAATAGTCAGTGTGAATGTAACCATGCCCATCTCTTTATTCTCCCCAACAAGTTCCATGAACTCCGTATTGCAACCATAGTCGCCAATCATTGAGAGAATCTGAGCCATAGAGTTTGGCTGATTGGGTCTGGTGAGAGTAAAGCGGATATGGGAAGCTTTAGTGGGAATGTCGATTTCCCCGAAACGCTCTGAGAATAATCCGTCGTTCCAGTCATAGAGAAGACCGTACTGGTACATACGGCTTGTCTCCATGATCTTTTTTACGACTGCAAGGTACTCAGCCTGTCGGTCTTCGGGCACACCCTGACCAAGCCGTTCAAGAATCTCCGCTTCACGATCTGCCCGGTAAATTACCAGGTTGCCGGAGGCCTGCTTAGCCATGGCGACATTCCTGCTGCAGTCGAGCCGCTTCATGATGAGCTTGCGGATCTCTGCGTCAATGTTGTCTATCTGGCAGCGGATTTCTTCCAGCGTCATATTTGTTTTCATAATATATCTCCCAACGAGATTGTTCCATTCCGTGTGTGTAATACATCTCCCGACGAGATTGCTTCATTCCGCAAGTGCTGCTGTGACATCTAATTAACAGGCTTTCCGATGCAGAAAAGTCGTAGCCATCTCAGTCAATCAGCAACTGTGAACTGAAATAATTATAACAATGCGGTTGACATATGTCACGGAAAACCCACCAACACTAATGGTAACCATTTGCTGAAGAGAAAGTATTTATTTGCCTCCGTCTTTGACCTGGCTAAGGAAAATGAGCCTCCGGCAGCTCGCGCGATCAGAGATTACGATTTACTTGCATGAGATTGAGATGCAGTAATACATCCAATGGAAGTGATATCAAAGGCCTTCTGATTAATTATTGCCCCAAAAATAGTCTTGGTGACATGGAGCTGTGAAATCATTTATTAAAGACATAGAATAGCACGAAGCTGAGACTCAACATTCCGCATGTTAAGAGGGATGGCCTTCGATTCGAAAGTGAGCAGAAGATTTTTACCGGGTATATAGCCATTTCTGATATATGTATTTATTTTGTTCAATGCTTTATGAACATAGTTTGGATCATCCATCATACCCAGATGCTCCCAGTATATTTCTTCGCGAGTACACACCTTGAGCAGCGTAAAGTCGGGATATACAATACCCATGGTCCCTAAGAACAGCGGAGCTTCATAGCGATATGGAATCCCCATCTCAGCTAATTTGTCTGCTATGATTTTTTCGGATTTTGACCTAACTTGCTCCCCGTTGTTAGAGAACAACTCCGGAATCGATTCGTCAATCAGCTTACCATCATATGACATACTTTCCCATTTCTTGATAAATTCATCATCTGATGAAAAATAGGGTTTGATAAGCTTCTTTTTCTCTTCTGGAAACTGATTAATAATATCATCAAAATCAACTTCTAATGTGTGCCACAGGGCATCGACTTGCTTCTGGAATGTGAGTGCTTTCGCCAGCACAGTTTGATCATACTCTTTCTGTGCCAGCTTTATTGCAAGCTTAGGGCTTTTCTTGCTGATGTAGTTGCGCTGTCCCGGAAGGCTATGATAATACTGGTAATTAGTATGATGCCTGATCACCCGCAGTTCTCCAGTAGGTGCATTCTTCAGCGCCGCATTGGCCTTTTCGATTATTTCGTTAGTCCATATCATTTCATTGTCCAGTAAACGTATTAGATCCTCTTTCATATGGTTCCTCCTATGCAATTGTACAATTTCAAGAATGGGAATAAATCGGTTGGGAATTTTATGCCGGACATCCGGGGCTTATATCGAATAAGAGACAAAAAGAATTCACCATATCTACGGATATGGTTGGAATGTACGATATAGCCGGGATAAAGGGAATGATAATAGAATTTTGAAGATTCCGCGGGAATTTCGGAATCTGATAAACACAGCCCTTTTGTCATGCAAACTGACCGCGTTCTTATATTGTAATCATAACCGAGAAATTTTACAAGATGATTTTTACCAAAGACAACAAAACGTCTCATATAGTTTAATATCTGCTGCTTCTGCCGAAGACCCGATGAAACCCGCCAATCGCAAAGGCAGCAACCACGCCTCGGAAGCAAGTATTTGCTGCCACCCCTGAAGAAAACTGGTGATTATGACTAAAAAACGTGAGCCGAGAGCGCAAATCCACAACAAAATGAATGACATTTCGCTTAGATGTATTTATAATAAATTTGTCAGGAGCAACTGCGGCCCCTTGTATTTAGGGCACGCGCAGGCTCGTGTTCATATCAATTGTTAGGGAAGGAGACCTCCGGCAGGATGCGCCGCGCGTCTCTCGAGCACATGTAACCTGTAAACCAGCATACGAGGAAACGATGCCATGAAAGTAGTATTACAGAATCTGACAAAGAAGTATCCCAATCGCAACAAGAAAGTCGGTGGGGAAGTCACTGCTGTAGGTGATTTCAACTTTGAGATCCCGGATGGACAGCTGATCGGCCTCCTCGGTCCGTCCGGCTGCGGAAAGAGCACGACGCTTAATCTCATCAGCGGCCTTATCAAGCCTACAAGCGGCAAGATTTGGTTCGGCGAGACAGATGTCACGAATCTGCCCCCGGAAAACCGCGGCATTGGTCTGGTCTTCCAGAACTACGCGCTGTACCCGCACCTGACGGTCCGCCAGAATATTACGTTCCCGCTCGAGAATCTCAAAGGTGACAAGAAACTCTCCAGAGAGGTCATGAACGACAAAGCCCTGGAGGCTGCCAAGCTTGTCCAGATCGACCACCTCATGGACCGCAAGCCGAGCGAGCTCTCCGGCGGTCAGCAGCAACGTGTCGCCATCGCCCGCGCCCTGGTCAAAGTTCCGCGTGTCCTTCTTCTCGATGAGCCGCTGTCAAACCTCGACGCCCGCCTCCGTCTGCAGACCCGTGAGGAGATTCGCCGCATCCAGCAGGAGACCGGAGTTACCACGATCTTCGTCACACACGATCAGGAGGAGGCAATGAGCATCTCCGACATGATCGTCGTCATGAAGGACGGTTATGTCCAGCAGATCGGCAAGCCGCAGGATGTCTATGACGATCCGGTCAACCTGTTCGTCGCGAAGTTCCTGGGCACACCGCCAATCAACGTATTTGAAGGCAAGGTCAAGGGCGGCAAGGTTTATATCGGCAATGACGCGATCGGTGATGCTGCAAATGTATCCGACCAGGACGTCTGGATCGGCATCCGTCCCGAAGGCTTCATTCTCGATGAAAACGGTCCTCTCCACTGCAACATGGAACGCGTTGAGGTCATGGGCCGCGACGTCAGTATCGTCTCGACCAATCCTTGTTCTGCAAATGTCACCGTCCGCTCCATCATCAGCAGCGACATTAAGGTGGACAGAACAAAGACCGATGTGCGCTTCTCGGTGAAGCCGCACAAGATCTGCATCTTCAACAAAGATACAGAAGAGAGAATCCACATCTAAAAACGCCGAAATAATTCTCTGACGCATAGTTACAGAACAGAAGCGAAGGTCATGCTCCAGGGACGAATATATCAGACCGAAAGCGAAGGTTATGCTCCAGGGACGAATATATCAGACCGAAAGCGAAGGTTATGCTCCAGGGACGGAAACCGCAGAGCTTCAGCTCGAAGAAAGCGCGGCAGAGAAAGAAAGGAATAATTATGGAAAATAAGAGTATGAAAGGCTGGCTGTACCTCCTGCCGGCACTCATCTTCCTCGGCGTATTCATGGTCTATCCGCTGATAGACGTTTTCATCTACTCCGTAGAAGAGGGGTATAATTCAGCTTCGCAGTCATTCTACGGCTACGGCGCGTACAACTTCTCGTACGTGCTGCATGACACGTATTTCCTGCAGGCTATTCGCAACACGTTCCTTCTGGTTGTCATCACGGTTCCGATCTCCACGGGTATCGCGCTGCTCTTAGCTCTAGCGATCACCTCGATCGAGAAGTTCAAGGACATTTACCAGACGGTCTTCTTCCTTCCCTATGTCACGAACACTCTGGCAATCGGTCTTGTCTTCATGATCCTTTTCAAGAAGACAGCATACTCAGAGGGTATGGTGAATATGCTGATCATGGCGGTCGGAGGAAGCTCGATCGATTTCATCGACGGACCCTACTGGGCCAAGATGTTCGTCCTGTGCTTCTACACGGTCTGGGTCGTTCTCCCGTTCAAGATCCTGATCCTGACCAGCTCGCTGGCATCTGTCAATCAGGACTACTACAATGCGGCCCGCGTTGACGGAACGAGCAAATGGCGCATTTTCTACAAAATCACCCTGCCCATGATCTCACCGTCGATCTTCTACCTGATCATCACCGGTTTCATCGGCGCGTTCAAAGCATACTCAGATGTCGTCGCTCTGTTCGGCACGAACCTCAACTCGGCCGGCATGAACACGATCGTCGGTTATGTCTATGATATGCTCTACGGCGACAGCGGCGGTTATCCGTCCTATGCAGCCGCTGCAGCTCTGATCCTGTTCGCGATCGTTCTGACCATCACCTGCATCAACATGCTGGTCAGAAGAAAGTATGTCTACATTTAAGGGGGAAGGGCTATGGAATCACAGAACGAACTTACTATTATTGAACAGAAGGCGCGGAGAAGAAAGATCACGCAGAACACTGTGATCTACGCGCTGCTGACCATCTGGGGCTTATGCGTTCTCTTCCCGTTCTACTGGATGGTTCTTTCCTCGGTCAAGAGCTACAGCGAGTACAGCTCGGAATATGTTCCGAAGTTCTACACCGCGGCGCCGACCCTGCAGAATTACATTGACGCGTTCACGGCGGTAAATCTCGGCAGATATTTGCTGAACACACTGCTCTTTACGCTGATCACAACGGGTGTGATGCTGGTGGTTACGATTTTGGCTGCTTATGCATTTGCAAGAATCGAATTCGCCGGCAGAGAGCTGGTATTCCTGATCTTCCTCGCACTCATGATGATCCCGAACGAGCTCGTTATCATCACGAACTTTGTTACCAT
>JAFWIM010000046.1 GCA_017514845.1 Lachnospiraceae bacterium | reverse complement strand
TGATATGTGTAGTCCTCCATGAAAGCGGAAGCGCCGTTTTCTCCCTCTCCCATCTTCTTGAGGATGGCTGTCATTGCGCTGACTTTCCAGTCACCCTCACCGCCGTAACCGTAGCCCTGCGCCATCAGGTGCTGCGATGCCAGACCGGGAAGCTGCTCCATGCCGTAGAGATCCTGGAAAGTATTGCTGAATGCCTTGCAGCCGTTCCTGTCCATCATCTTCTTCATGGCGATCTCTTCTCTCGCCTGATATCTGATGGCATCCGTATTGTCCGTAGCCACATCATACTGATCAAAATATACCTTGCAGAGCTCGTCGACCTCTTCTTCCGTTACAGCTTTCATTTCTTTGACAAGATCGCCTACCGCCCAGAAATTTACTTCCCAGCCGAGCTTGTTCTGCGCTTCTACTTTGTCGCCTTCTGTGACAGCCACATCTCTCATGTTGTCGCCAAAGCGCATGACCTTGAGGTTTTTGGAGAAATCAATGCCGACGCAAACTTTCTGGAACTCAGCCAATCTTGCGATCACAGTCTCTTCCTTCCAGTATCCGGCGATCACTTTTCTGGACTTTCTGAGTCTTGCGCCGATAAAGCCGTGCTCTCTGTCACCATGGGCCGCCTGATTGAGGTTCATGAAGTCCATATCAATCTCTTCATTAGGAATTTCCTTATTGTACTGAGTTGCCAGATGGCACCAGGGCTTCTGCAGCAGGGCAAGTCCCGTCAGCCACATCTTGGAAGGCGAGAAGGTATGGCACCATGTCACCACGCCAAGGCACTCGTCATCATAATTGGCCTCTTTGATCACCTTTGTAATCTGTCCCGAGGACATAGCCGTCACTTTATAGACCAGAGGATAAGGAAGCTTTTCGCTCAGCCATGCGGCCATCTCCTCTGCTCTTGCTGCCACTGTCTTAAGTACGTCTTCTCCGTAAAGATCCTGGGATCCTACCACAAACCAAAACTGTTTCATAAATTACCTCCATTCCATATAAAAAATGATTTGCTTTACTCTCTCGATTAAACCTCAGAATGACCTGTGTTATTTCTTAAACAGAATTATAGGAGAACACTTGTGTACATACAAGAAATCTGATTTCCCATTATGGACATTTATTGACTTGTATAGTAGACTTGAACTATGTTAGCAAATCATGAGCACCGGCTCTATCCGGACCACTCCCTTGTCTGGGTGGGAAAATACCGGGATCTGAAAAATATATCGCATTGGCACTTTGATCACGAGATAGCCGTATGTGAGGACGGAGAAGCGCTAATTTCCCTGAATCTGGAGACTTTTACACTGCGGAAAGGACAGTGTATTTATCTCAGGGGGCAATCCGTTCATTCCATACTTTCCGCACCCGGCACGACCCTCTATGTATCTCTCTTTTCTGACAATCTCCTTCGCCGTGTCACCGACAATTATTGTCTTATAAATCCGGTCTTCACGGATGACTTCGGCGCGCTTGAAACGCTTGAGCGTATTCGGGCAGCCGGTTTTAAGAAGGAAAGATTTTACGACGAGATCAGCAATGCCCTGATGCAGCAGCTGATTGCCGAGATTTTCTCTGTTCTGGAGATTCAGGCATCAGCCGTTTTGACATCCGCAGCAACCGAACGGTATAAAAAGCTGCTGTATGATATCGACGAACATGCGGATACCTATAGTTTCCCAAGGGCCGTCGAATATATGAATATGTCGGAAGCCTATTTCTCCCGCTTTTTTAAGAGAATATCGGGTATGACTTTTTCTATGTACCTGAATCATATTCGAGTGAACAGAGCGATCGACCTGATAAATAATACAGATTTGAGCATGACAGAAATAGCAATGACCTGCGGGTTCGAGACCATCCGGAATTTTAATAGAGTCTTCAGGCAGATCACCGGGTATGCTCCCAGAGAGCTGCCGGACGGCTATGTTTTGAACCTGCGCTCCAACTCCGGAAATGCCTCTGATTTTGATCCGACGATAAAAACTTCCGAATTGATCTGCGAGTGAGGTGACGCACGCCCAGCCGCAGTCAGTCTGAGCTTTAATATAAAAAGCCCCCGCATTAAGGCGAGCCGCCACTATATAGTAACAGCTCAGACAGGCTGCATCTCACTGTTCGTTTTCCGGCAGCAAATCATCCTTCTTCAAGCGAAAAGCATTGTAAGCCCGACCGAGAGATCAGAAAATGCAATTGCATTTTCTAAGCTCGCAGGGTAGGGCTTACGCTTTTCGATGAAGATGATGTTTGTGCCGGTTTATGAAACCGGGACGCAGCCTGTCTGAGCTGTTACGTCATATATAGCGGCGGCGCCGTCTAACACGGCAGCCGCTTGACTTTTTTGAAAACTGATCAGACGATCAGCAGTCTTCTCTCGTTTACGTGATGACCAAACTCAGGCATGTATACCATGCTCTCCTGATCGGGATCGAGGTGTGCCTGGATGATGGGCGGCATATAAGAGGAAGTGAAGCAGAAGCCATACTTCAGATCGTGATAACCCTGAGCAAGTCCGCCGGGCTTTTTCACCTTCAGAACAGCCGGGCATGTAACAGCCCAGTGTGTCTGGAAGTCGGTTCTCATCTCTTCATTTGTGAAGTCTTCGCCCTTGATGTTCCATACGATGTCGTCCTTCTCAATTTTCTCGCCATCGACGAAAAGTGTTCCGGGACGGATCTGAGAGAGGAAAATGCCTCTATAGTACGGAAGTCTCACCTTGAACTGGAAGCCGGTGACATTTCCGTTCTCATCTTTGATATTCCTGAATCCTACAGACTGAATGACCTGTTTTTCCATAATTCTTTACCTCCTTGAGCCGGTTCTTAGTCACCAAGCAGATTCTTGAGCATGATGTGCTGTTTTCTGAGCGTCTGACCAACTTCGTAACCTTCATCATACTTATCTGCGCCTTCATATTCGCTCAGAAGATATCCGTCGTAGCCGTTCTCCTGCATGACCTTGATAATCTGCGGATACGGAATGGTGGTCTCCTCGAAGTCATCGCTCATGTTGATGAACTTGGCATGGCAGCAGTAGATGTAGGGAAGCAGCGGGATAATATCTTCCGGCTCGTTCGGAGTGTAGTTCGGATCTACCCACTCACCCGGCTTGAACTCTGTACGGAATACAGAGAAGTCGATGTTGAGACCGAAGTTCTTCGTGCCGGTCTCCTTGATGAAGTCCACGAAATCTGTGACCAGTTTACCCTTCAGGTTTGAAGGAGTATGGATTTCCGGGCACATCTTGATGCCAAGCTCTTCAGCCAGCGGAAGTGCGCCCTTAATGATCTCTCTCCAGTTAAGAACAGGCTCGAGCAGGTCATTGATGACCGGCATCTTGGTTCTCATTACTGTAAATCCGAGACGATGCGCAAGGCGGATATCTCTCTTCAGCATCTCAACGGACTCTTCTGTCGTGAGGTCCCTGTCGCCGAGGACATGTGAGTCGATCCAGTTGCCGTACTCTACGGGAACGACTTCGTATTTGTCGCAGAGCCTGAACCAGTTCTCTACCCACTCATCTGTCGGATACGGATAGTTCTCGATATGTGTGTTAGCCAGGATCTCAATTCCATGGGCGCCCATATCGTGGCAGTCTTCGAAGCAGTCCTCAAGTGTCTTCGTCAGACCGAATTCTGCAGAATAGCTGTACAGAGCCACGCCGCGCTTGGGTCCTTTTCTGTCATATTTGTACATAACAATCTCTCCTTTCACAAGACGCCCTTAAGGCGCCGGGAACTGAATAACAATTGTGTCCGTGTTGTTTCCAAGTATTATTTTATGAATTTGAGAGCATTTATTCTTTTCAACTGTTTTAGATGACTAATCACCCGTTGCAAATCCTCACATCTTTCGGACGAAAAAAAGCACCGTATGCAACAAATAAACAATCTTATTTGCACGCCGTGCATCTATGAACTGATATCCCCCAAGACAGTTCAGACAGACGCATCTCACATTTCGTTTTCCGGCAGCAAAGCATCCATCTTCGTGAGAAAAACATTGTAGGTCCTTCCCTGTGAGCTAAAAAAAGCTTTAGCTTTTTTTAGCTCACAGAAAGGACCTGTGTTTTTCGATGAAGATGATGTTTGCGCCGGCTCATTGAACTTCCGTGCGCCTACCTGAACTGTTGCCGGCTTTAATAGTTGAGGAAGATTCCCACGCTGCCGCAAATGCCGGTCGGCTCAAGCGCTTCATGGAAGAAGTCAAATGGCGGCTGCGGGCGGGAAGCCGCGTCGCGGGCAGGCGTAGTCGCCACCTCGATCTCGATCGTATTGTCACCGGCTTTAAGGAACTGTCCGATCGGGACCCTATAGGGCGGCGCAAGGACCGTCCCGGCATCTTTCCCGTTCACGAAGACGCGCATGACTTCATATACCTGCTCTGCCGCAAGATAGGCTTCCGCAGGCTCTTTCTCAAGCAGCAGTTCTTTCTTATAACGGATCGTCCCGGAAAAGGCGGGATCCTCATCGCTGATCGGTACGAGCTCCTCCATCAGCTTCCATTCTCCGCTTTCCGCTCCCTTTCCGGCTTTCGTGCATCTAACTTCCCAGTCATTTGCAAGGTCAATATACTCACTGCACTCTGCGATCCGCTCTCCGATATCCGTGTGCGGGCACTGCGCATCAATATCTCCTGTCTTTTCCACGAGCAGGCAGCTCTCACCGGGCAAAAGATGGATCCGAATCTTCACTGTTCCCGCTGCCGTTTCGCACTGCGCCTCCTCATATCTGTCCCCAAAGGCATCGTAATAGACAAAGCCATTCTGAGCCGCCAGCTCAAGAGTCCCCTCGAACGGAAGCTCCGCAGACTCATTCATAAGCATCAGGATCTGACCGTTTCTGCGATAATGGTAGACGGTGACATACGGTGCGGCGGGTGAGAGTCTGAGCTTTCGCGCGCCGATCTTTTCCAGTTCCCCTGCCAGGGAATCGCACGTTACGACCGGAATACAGTCAAGGGCCTCCGCATTTTCCGCGATCCCGCTCTCGTCACTGAGTATGCCGGCAGGCTTATGGTCAACAAAGAAAACCGGGAAATTGCCGGCTGTCTTTGCAAATGTCAGAAGTCCCTCGGGCACATATTCCGCGCCCGGCACAAGAAGCGCGTCAAATGTCACACCGTTTATGACCAGTCGTCCATCCACAAGACTGCCGTTATATGCAGAAAGATTTCTAAGCATATCCAGGCAGACGATATCAAACTCGATCTGGTTCTCGGTGAGCACGCGGCAGATCTTCTGCATGGGCATGCGGTCTCCCGTCCAGTCCAGCTCTCCGTCGTACAGAACTGCGACGGACGCGACATGGTCACCGCCGTTCAATCGGTCACACATCCTGTTTGCGTATTTCATCAGCTCTGCAAAGTACGGGAACTGCGGATTATTCCCCCTCGCGTAAAAGTGGGGCGGGCAGTCGGGATCCGGGTACTCCGCCATAGAAAAGGCATGGGGAACCAGGTGATTGATTCCTCTAGCGAGAAGGTGATCCAGAAGGTGTTTCATATCGCGCACGCCAAATCCCCATCCATAGGCGCCAAAGAGTTCGCACATCGTGCGCCCTTTCTTCTTCGGATCCAGATGTCCTCCGGAAGCGCCCATCTTGCCGAGCGCATAGTGGAAGAATTCTCCGTCCCCTTCCGCCATCAGTTTTCGCTCCTCCACAGGGGCGCCAAAATAGTACTGGCCGCCGATCACGTCGATTCCTGCCATGTCCTGCCCTTCCATCGCGCGGAACCAGTGCGCGGCGCCGAGTCCCAGGCGGCTGTGGACACTGTTGTCCTCCACAACATGCCCAATATACTCTACACCGTGTTCCCTGCACCATTCCCCGATCGGGCGGGCAAAGTTCTGCGCATAAAGCTTGGAAATGCAATCCATGTAGTCATAGCGGATCTGCGGCTGCAGTTTTTTCTCTGCGCTTTGCGCAAAGAGGAAAGGAAGAAGCGTGCGATATTTTGCACCATATCGCTCAGTAAGCATCTCCGCAAGCTCATCGCTCCAGGGAAGCGGCATCTTTTTCTTGCCCAGTTTCGTGTCGAAGCTCTGCTCGCTTATATTTCCAAACTGGGGCTCATCTGAGAAAAATCCGGCGATCGTCCTGCCGAACTCATCGGCGTATTTTGCGTAGTGCGCCTCATAAACGCCTTCAATCTGCGTGTGGGCCGACACTTTATCAATCATATTGATATAGGTCGGGTCACCGCCGTCGGTCCTTGTACGGTAGATCACATGGACACGCCATTGTCCCTCAGGAAGCTTAAAGGTTACTTTTCCCTCCCTGCACAGGTCTGTCAGATCCACAACATCCTCGTGGAACACACACCCCTCCTCATAGCGGAGAGCTACAGCGGCAACAAGCGTGTTTTTTGCCTGTTCCGCGTAATCGACAGGATTGCCGATTTCCCAAAAACCGATTGTCGGTTTGAGCATACGCTGAATATTCAGTGACAGAGGACGACTTGCCCCGTAAATATCAACTGTCGTGCAGGCAATATACTGCTTTTTTCGTTCCGGATGCTGCTCGATCAGACCGTTAGCGTAGCCGGTGGGAAAATGCTTGTCATCGAGGATCCAGATCTTCATGTCTCTCTTTTTTGCCTCGTCCATGACAATGTCCATGTCGTGCCACCAGCCGGGACCGCAGAAATCCTTGTGGGGCCTCGCTTCCACGCATACAGCCCGGATCCCGCACTCAGCTATCCTGGCAATTTCCTCACGGATCACCTCTTCCGGTTCACCGCGCATCCAAAG
>JAFWIM010000045.1 GCA_017514845.1 Lachnospiraceae bacterium | reverse complement strand
TGGGAGACCCCGGAGCAGTGCTTCAATATGCTCCGCAAGATCTCTGCCGGCAAGCCGTGTGATTTCTCCGGCGTGACATGGGATGGGCTCACTGATTCTCACGGCATACAGTGGCCGTATCCGCAGGGCCGCGAGGAGGAGTTCAAGGAGGAGGAGAGAAGACTCTATGCCGACGGCAAGTTCTTTACTCCGAATCAGAGAGCGAACTTCGTATTCGAGGAGCCGCTGCCGAATCCCTACGTGCCGAACGAAGAGTTCCCGATCGTCTTCAACACAGGCCGCGGAACGGTCGGCCAGTGGCATACGCAGAGCCGCACAAAGGAAGTCCGGTTCGTGGAAGATGTCTCCAGCAAGAAGGCCTACCTGTATATGAACACAAAGCAGGCTGAGGAAAATGACATTCACCATATGGACAGGATCCGCGTGTATTCAGTCAACGGACAGGACGCGGTCTTCCACGTGCTGATCACGGATGACGTACCGTATAATCAGCTGTACGCGCCGATCCATTACATTGAATGTAATAAGCTGACGCCCTCCAGCTATGACAAGTACTCCAGAGAGCCCAATTATAAGGGCGGTACCTGCAGATTCGAGAAAGTTGCCGAACAGTAAGACGCAAGGAGGTATGATACACTATGAAGAGAATTAAGATAGACCGAAGCCTCTGCATCGGATGCCTTACCTGCGTTACCGCGTGTATCGTAAGTCATCAGAGCGAGAGCAGTGATGCCAGGAACCGCGTCGTGATCGACAGCGGAACGAGGCCGGCTCCCATTTTCTGCAGACACTGCGAGCATCCGGAGTGCACGTACACCTGCATGACAGGCGCAATGAAAAAGGATCTTGAGACCGGTTACGTCACATATGATAAAGAGCACTGCGCGAGCTGCTACATGTGCGTCATGTCATGTCCGTACGGCGTTCTGAAGCCGGACAGCATCAGCCATCTCGAAATCATGAAGTGCAACATGTGCGTTCACAGAAGTGAGGACGGAAAGACAGCCAACCCGATGTGCGTAGAGAAATGTCCGATGCATGCAATTACATTAGTGGAGGTGAACTGATATGGCAGATGTCAGAAAATATGTAGTCATTGGTTCATCCGCTGCGGGCACGAACGGTGTGCGCGAACTCAGGAAGCGCGACGCGGACGCGGAGATCACACTCATTTCCAAGGATACCGATATCTATTCCCGCTGCATTCTTCATGCATATCTGGGCGGACACCGCACCAAAGAGAGACTCCGCTTCGTGGAGCCGGACTTTGAAGAGCGCTACAGAGTCAACTGGATGAAGGGCGAGGAGGCAGTAGGAATTGACCGGGCAGGCCACAAGGTCCTTCTGGCCAGCGGCAGGGAAGTGCCCTATGACAAGCTTCTCATCGCGACCGGTTCTCACACGTTCTTTCCGCCGATCAGGAACCTGGCAGGTTCACCGAACATGATCGGCTTCAGGAACATCGATGATATCGAAGTCCTGAAGGAAGTGGCAAAGACCAAAAAGAATATCGTGGTCCTGGGCTCCGGACTTGTAGGCATCGACTGTGCCTGCGGTTTCCTGGACCTCGGCGTAAAAGTCACACTCTGCGATTTCGCGGGCTGGCTTCTCAATAAACAGCTTGATGAGCGTGCTGCAAGGACCTACATAGACGCGTTCGCGGAGAGAGGAGTCGAGCAGCACTACGGCGTCGGCGTGAATGAAGTCACTGTCGATGAGAATCATGAGATCACCTCGGTGGTCTTAAGCGACGGAACGGTCATTCCGTGCGACTTCTTTGTAGTCACGGCAGGCGTGCGCTCCAATGTCGAGTTCCTCAAGGACAGTGGTCTTGAACTTTCCAGATTCGGCCTCGTCTACGACGCGACCGGCAGGACCAATGATCCGGATATCTACGGCGCGGGCGACGTATCAGGCACCAGCCCGATCTGGCCGGTGGCTGTCAAGGAGGGGATGATCGCGGCAAGCAACATGGCGGGTCACCCGGCTCAGATGACAGACTTCTTCGCTTCTAAATCCACGATGAGCTTCCTCGGCATATTTACGATGTCCCTGGGCAATGTCAATCCGGATCCGGAAGATAAGGATATCAGGGTCGAGATCTATGACAAGGGCGACGTTTATAAGAAGATCGTTCATAAAAACGGTAAGATCATCGGCGCTCTGCTCCAGAACGATATAGCTTACGGCGGAATACTGCAGCAGATGATCGCGAGAAATATCGACGTCACCAAGGTCAAAAAGCCGCTGTGGGATATCGACTACTCCGATTTCTTCCACATTAAAGAGAACTTCGAATTCTACTTTGAGGATGAGAACGGCAATCCGCCGTCGGATTAAGACCTGCGGCGCGGCGAGAACGCCCGGGCGCTCAAGATGGCCGTTCACGCGGTCAGATATAAGGAGAATCTATACATGAACAGATTAGAAAAAATACCTGTACCTGCAATTGCCACATTCCTCGCGCTTTTGACACTCAGCAACGTCTACGGCGGTCTTGGATTTGTCTGGTTCCGCTACCTGTGCATGGCGTGTGGAACGGTTTTTATCATTTGCTATATTTTGAAAATAATCCTGTTCCCGAAGACCGTAATGAATGAATACAGCCAGGTCATTCCGTGCAGTCTTTACGCCGCACTCACGATGTGCATGATGATACTCGGCAGCTTCTACCTTGAAATCGGCACCAATTTCGGGATTCCGGTACTTGGGATCATCGGAAAGATCGTCTGGTTCATCGCTGTTGCTGTTCACGCCGTGCACCTTGTGCGCTTCATCGCTTTGAACATGTTCCTCAAGAGGAATGTTATGACGACGATGCCCAGCTGGTTCGTTACACTGAACGGCATCATGGTCGCCTGCGTGACCGGTGGGGCCATGAACGCGAAGCCGCTGCTTGTGGTGCTCACAATTTACGGATGCCTCATCTATGTGATCATGCTGCCGATCATGATCTGGAGACTGCTGAATGTCGAGATCAAACCGGCTATGTATCACACGATGGCGATCCTGCTTGCGCCGTGCAGTCTCTGCGTGGTCAGTCTGATCAACGTATTCGGCACACCGAACTCACTGGTCCTCGGATTCATGTACATTTGTGTTGTGTGCTCACTTGCCTTTATCATTTTCAAACTTCCGGATTTCTTCTCATTTAAGTTCTATCCGGGATTCGCTGGACTCACTTTCCCGATGGCGATCGGTGTTGTGGCTTCACAGAAGA
>JAFWIM010000044.1 GCA_017514845.1 Lachnospiraceae bacterium | reverse complement strand
ACTCAAACTTCCCACAAGGCTTTCTAATGAAAAGCCTTATAAACAGTGACTTTGTCAGCATTATAATGTTGACATATACAGGTCTTGACAAAACATATGATTTAGCGCATTACACAAAAAGGGCACCTGCCTTTGGTATAATAAGATCGACCAAAATCCATTCATACACCGAAAGGAGTGCCCGATCTTATGATAACCCAAAGTGTAAAAAATGAGAATACCTGCAGCGCAGTAAATGTTAGTTTTGTCAAGGCAATTGTTGATCTTAAGATCAGCAAACTCCTGACCGAATGCAATATCAGAAAGAATTCCCGTAAACTCGCAGGCGAGGAATCCGGTGCAAAGCGATCTGCCTTTGAAGTGTTTCAATTCCTTCTTATGATTGCCTTTGAAGGCTACAATCTTTACAGGTTCCTTGGTTCCAGAAAACAGGACATTGCCTGTTCCAAGAGCACATACCACCGCTTTTTGAATGATTGTCATTACAACTGGAGACGGTTTGTAACAAAGCTTGCTTCACGCGTAATCTCATATTTTGATTCTCTGACCTGTGAAAGCCGCTTCAAGGCATTTGTTCTTGATGATTCTGTTATCGGCCGCAACCGCAGCAAAGCAGTGGAACTGCTTGCATTTATTTTTGACCATGTTACCGGGAAAAAGATTAAAGGTTTCAATCTCCTTCTCCTGGGATGGACAGACAGCTTCAGTTTTGTTCCGGTTGGATTCAACATGCTTTCCTCCGCAAAGGAAGAAAAGCGTATCAACGATATCCGGAAAGATATTGACAAACGTACTTCCGGATACAAAAATCGCATGGCTGCAGTCATGAACAAGCCAGATGCAGCGATCGAACTTATTCACAATGCCGTAAAAGCAGGTATTGCCGCCGACTGTGTCCTAATGGATACATGGTTTACAAATGAACCATTTATCAACCGGGTACTGGAAGAAGGGCTTCAAGTAATAGGCATGCTTAAAGACAACAAGCAGCGCTATTATTATGGAAAAAGGCTATTAGGCCTTAAAGAGCTTGCGTCGTGCTGCGCCCGTCTCGGTGCCCCCAGTGATTATCTTGGCTCTGTGGTTGTACGTACCCGTAATTTACAGATCCCTGTAAAGATTGTTTTTGTCAGAAACCATAACAAACGAAGCGAGTATATCCTGATCCTGTCTACAGACTGCACTTTAAGTGATGAAGAGATCATCCGCAGGTACGGCTGCCGCTGGAGCATAGAATGCTGCTTCAAAGTCGGCAAATCGCTGCTGCGTCTGGGAAAAGAATTCCAGCCTGTAAATTACGATACAACTGTCAGCAGTACCGCACTGGTTCTCACCCGTTTCATAATCCTGGAATGGATCAGGCGGAAAAACAGCGATGAGAAAACCATTTGTGAATTATTTTTTGTCTGTTGCGAGGATGTCCGTGACATGGAATACTCCGAAGCTTTAAAGCAGCTATTGTCTATCTTCGTAACCGGCATAAACAGCGGAGATGTAACAATCAGCGAAAATACCCGCGTTGAATTGCTTGAGTGGTACATCACTCAGCCTGCATTTATCAGATCACTATGTACAGATCTGATGCAGGAAACAGGGCTCATTGAATCCACAGCGAATCATAAGCCGGAGAAAAAGTCAACTGTTGCATAATCAAAGGCAAATAGCTCTTGAAATCCTTGTCCAACAAGTGTTTCAGGCTTAATTGCTTATGGGAAGATTGAGTTATTTATTTCTTTAACAAAAACACAATTATTAATTTCTTTAGCAAAAAACACATTTATTAGTATCTGAAATCAAAATGAGATACATCTTTAATGTTCCATTTGCCCTGCTCATTAAGCAACATGATCTGCTTTACGATAAAAGCCTGGTTTGATCAACATTATCTGAGATAGCAAGTTTGAAATCAGGGCGTGTAGATAATGCATAAGGATCATAAACATACCCATCAGAAAAAAGATAAAAGGCCTGATCGTTATTAACTCTGCGGTATTCAGCAAATCAGCTCAATAAGGTTTTCAGTATTTCCAAGCTCTCAAATTTGTGGTTGAGGCTACGTTCCATGGAAACAGCGGCTATGTGTTCCAATTCGAGGAGTACGGAATCGTTTACGGCGAAGGTATAGAGTGTTTTGAGCGGGGAGCGCAGGATGTGGTTTACGGCCTGCAGCGCAGAAGGGGAAAACCCGTCCGCTTCCTGTGGGGGAAGAAACTCTCCTTCTATGATCAGTGTCCGGATCTCGAAGACAGCGCGGACCAGGCGGCGGGAGATCCTGCCGGATTCGAGTGCCTTGAAGGACTGGTAGGCCAGCAGAAGGAGCGCCGCTTCGTCATTGTTTTCGCGGGTGATGTATCTCAGGATTTCCGTAAAATAGGAGGCGTATAAAGTCGCCTCCATGTCTTCTCTGAGTTTGTCGAAAAAAGTATGCAGTTTTGCCTCGACGAGCACATTGGAGTTTCGTCCTTCTCTGATCCGGTAGGTACCGAAACAAAAGGGAAGCGATGCCGCCATGACGGCACTTCCCGGACGCCGGGCACCGCGGGCAAAGCAGGAAATCTTCCCTCTCTCGCGTGTAAGCAGGACGACCCTCCGGTCATATTCGCCGATCGGCGTACTCCCCAGGACCAGCGCCGTGAGGCTCAAAAGATCATCATTCATAGGAAAAAAAGTATGTAAAATAATCCTGATATCTTAATAACTTGACAATTTAATCAATTTAATCATCAGAGTTTTCTCTCGTCGTAGCCGAAGGATCGCATCTGGGTGTCATCGTCCTTCCAGTCGCGGCGGACCTTGACCCAGAGCTTGAGGTTGACCTGGCACTGAAGCATGTTTTCGATGTCCTTGCGGGCGTCGGTGCCGATCTTGCGGAGCATCTCACCGCCCTTGCCGATGACGATGCGCTTGTGGCCCTCGCGCTCGCAGATGATGGAGGCTTCGATATCACAGATATCGCCTTTGCCCTTGCGGGAGCGCATTTTCATGGACTCGATCGTGACAGCAATGCCGTGGGGCACTTCCTCCTGCAGGAGGCGGAGGGCTTTTTCACGGACAATTTCGCCGGCAATTTCGCGCTCCGTCTGCGTGGTCACCATATCTTCATCGTAGAAAGGTTCTCCGACAGGCAGAAGCTCAAAGATATCTTTCATCAGCTGGTCGACGCCGTCGCCGGTGCGGGCGCTGACCGGGATGATCTCATGGAAGACGCCTTCATGTGAAAACAGGTCAATGACAGGAAGGATCTCGGCTTTTTTGACCTTGTCAATCTTGTTGATGACCACGATGACAGGCGTTTTAACTTCTTTGAGCAGCTCAATGATCGCCTTATCCTCATCGGAAAGCTTCTGGCGGGGCTCGACAAGCCAGAGGATCACATCAACTTCTTTCAGAGTGCCTTTTGCAGCCTTCACCATATATGCGCCGAGCTTTGTGCGGCTCTCGTGGATACCGGGTGTATCCAGAAAGACGATCTGCCCTTCATCCCCGGTATAGATGGTGCGGATCTTGGTTCTTGTTGTCTGAGGCTTATAGGAAGTAATTGCAATCTTCTGCCCGATCATGCGGTTCATCAGCGTGGACTTGCCGACATTGGGGCGGCCGATGATCGTCGCAAAACCGGCCTTTTTCAATACAGGCTTTGAAGCCTCTTCTGCAGACACTTCTTGAGATACTTCTTGAGATATTTCTTCAGATACTTCATTCACTTCAATGGAAGTCTTGTCTGTCATTATAACCCTTTCTTAAATCTTAGCAGCCTTAATCTTAGCAGCTTTTCATATGGCAGTTGCGGTACATCAGTTAGACACGAGGAACGTAAAATGAGTCTCATGGGACGGTTCTGACTGACCCATTGTGCGCAATGAGTCAGCCAGAACCGTCCCTAGTGTCCCATTTTATACAAGTTTGCGGATCTCTTTGAAGAGGTCGGCGTTTTCGCGGAGTTTGGCGTCGCTGCCGACGACGCAGAGGCAGTTGCAGTCCATGATGGCGTCGAGGTAGTCGGCGAGGGCGCGGATGTTAGCGGGCGTGGCGTCAAGGACCTGGTCGCGTTCTTTCTGGAGGTATTCCTCGTCGATGCCGGTCAGGTAGGAGCTGAGCGAGTAGCGGCCGTAGACGTAAGGAGTCATGGGCTGGTCGAGTCCGCTGATGGCGCCGATGATGTATTTGGTCATGGTGCGTTCGTCGGCATCGAAGGTGCGGAGGAATTCCGCAGTCTTTTTGAAGATGTCGATGGTGCGGCGCAGGTGAGGGTCGCGGTAGGAAACAAGGAAGGCATTTCCTTCACGGGTAAAGCTGCTCATGCAGCCGTAGGCGCCGCCTTCCACGCGGACCTTGCTCCAGAGATATTCATATCCGAGGAGAACGCGCAGTACGCGGAAGGCTCCGGTGCTGGGGCGTTCGGGGGAGGCATAGCGGCCGGCGCAGCAGACATACTGTACCTGTCCGGCTGTGGTGAGTCCTTCGTTTTTGTTCACGGGAACGGGTGTAAATAATTCCGGTTTTTCGGCCAGCGGCGGGTTGAAGTCGGCGGCGAGCTTGCGGACAGCCGACAGGATCTCAGGGAGATCTTCTTCACAGGCAGAGCAGTCGAAGGTCAGGTTGTCTGCGCGGAAGATCATGGCAGCCATGCCCTGCAGAGTCTGAATGAGTTCTTCCGCAGCCTGTGCGCCGGCTGCTTGGTCCGAAAGCTTGTTACAGGTCGTATCGAGGGTCTCATAGCCGCCCAGACCCGAGAGCATATCCATGATCACACCTGCCTGTGTGAGGTAGGACAGGGAGCGCTGGGCTGCGGTCGCATGTCCCGCGGAAGCCATTCCCGCACGCATGCCTGCGCGCTCTTCCTCGAGAACCTCGAGAATTCTCGCGGGCATGTTGTAATTGGTATGCATGAGCACTTCGCGGACCAGGTCGAGAGCATTCTGCAGGTTCTTGTGCAGGGCCTTCACGCTCACCTCAAAGGTAAGACGGTAACCGTGCTCCGGAGCTTTGTCACTGGGGCCGTACCAGTTATAGCCGCTCACGATGCCGCCGAAGCCGCCGGTGTTGATATTGATCTCGTGGCCAAGGGAAGCATAGCTGTAGGATTCCGTATCAAGGACACCGAAAAGGGTCTTGAAAATTCCCAGGCAGCGGATGTATTTTTCCGGCAGTTCACGGATATCGAACAGGAAAGTCATGTAGTCGATCTTGTTGGTGAACTGGGGATGTGTGACACAGGTAAACCCGGCTGAAGTGTCAATCTTATTGAGCAGCGGGGTTGTTTTTCTGGTCAGATCCTCGCGGCGCAGCATGGGGATTTTTTTCTTGTCTTCTTCCGTATCCTCGGACTGCTGCCAGGCGCGGAGGGCGGCGAGCTCGTCCACGATCTGCTGCCGCTGCTCATGAGTGAGGCTGTCGGCAAAGTTCTTCATGCGGCCGCGCATTTCCTCATCGAGGCGGTCGGAAAGGCCCTGCTCGGGCTCGAGGACCACGACTGCGCAGTGAGGGTTGTCCAGGAAGCACTCGTGGATGAGTTTTTCAAAAAATCCCTTGTCCTTCTGCTCGCGGAGGAAGTCGAAGTACTCTCCGATCTCCAGGCCGATGAAAGGTTTTGTGTCGTCGTAGAGCCAGGAGTCGAGGGCGTTGAGGCCGTAGACCAGGCCTCTGGAATAAGAACCGAAATCTGCTTCGCGATAGCGGAATTCATAAAGGTTGATTCCAGCCTCGAGGGCACGGGGATTGATTCCTTCCTCAGCGATTTTGGCCAGTGTATCACGAATTGTGGAAACAAACTCGTCCTTGCGGCCGGGATCCGTGTATTTAGACACGATCGAATAAAATGGCTGGCGGATGCCTGACTCAAACATGGTGTAGACATCTTCGCCCAGTCCCTTGTCGCGGAGCGCCTTGCGGACGGGCGCACCCTCGGCATCGCAGAGGGCATAGTTCAGAATCTTTATGGCCATGATGCGGCCGACATCCAGGCTGTCGGGGAGAACGGCCAGGTTCCAGGACAGGTAGGATTTGCCCGCCGGATCCTCTTCGGGGAGGATGGAATACTTGCAGTGCGCCTCAACAGGCGCATCAAAAGCAGGCTCCACAGGGATCGAGGAGTCGATATCAAGACGGTCAAACCTGGACAGGTAGTTCTCGTCGATCCATGTCAGACGCTCAGCCATGTCCATATCGCCGTAGAGATAAATGTAGCTGTTGGAAGGGTGATAATAGCGGCTGTGGAAATTCAGATAGTATTCATAGGTGAGGTCCGGAATATTGACCGGATCGCCGCCGGACTCATGCTGATAAGGCGTGTGGGGATAGAGGACCGCGTTGATCTCCCGCCCCAGGATATCATCCGCCTGCGAGAGAGCTCCCTTCATCTCGTTGTAGACAACGCCGTTGACCGTGATCTCACTGTCGGCGCTGTCCGCCTCATAATGCCAGCCCTCCTGGCGGAAAATATTCTGCTCTTTATAAATATTGGGATAAAAAACCGCATCCAGGTAGACATGCATGAGGTTTTTAAAATCTTGCTCGTTGCAGCTGGCCACCGGATAGACCGTCTTGTCCGGATAAGTCATAGCGTTCAGGAAGGTGTTCAGAGAACCCTTGGCAAGCTCTATGAAAGGATCCTTGACAGGGAAATCCCTGGATCCGCAGAGCACAGTATGCTCAATAATGTGCGCGACACCGGTGGAATCCTCCGGAGGCGTGCGGAAGGCAATATAGAAAACCTTGTTGTTGTCATTTTTCGGCAGCAGCGCTACCCGAGCACCCGTCTTTTTGTGCCTGAGCAGCCAGCTGTCACAGCCCGCATCCGTCAGGAACTCATGCGCAATGACCTCATAAGCGGAAAGAGCTTCGATCGCGGCCTTGCTGTCAACAGTTGCTTTATTTTCATGGGTCAATTCCATATCTGGTTTCTTTCTCCTTTTCTTGGTGTGTCAGGTGTCAAAGGAACCGTCCCCCTGACAACCCACCTCATTCGTCTTCCATGGCGTAGCTGATCTCGTCGAGCTCGGCGTGGACGTATTCTGCCCAGCTGTACTGGTTCATATAGTCGCCCAGGTAGGAGTAGCGGGATTCCTTCTTCTTCTCCAGCCAGTCGTAGAGGTCGCACTCGATGGCGTCGGTGGCTATGGCCATGCTGCCTCGCTGCTTAAGGATGATGCCGGTGAGTTTGAGGCGGGTCATGGTGTTCTGCAGGTCCTGGCGGAGGTTGCTGAGGTAGGAGCCCTTTTTCTCGGGGTCGCCGTCATCTTCCCAGAGGGAGGCGATGATCTCGCCGTTGGTGGTCTGGGCACCGCGGTTGTTGATGAGCAGGGCGATGATCTCCTTGGTGCGGGAATATTTGAAGGTGACGGGCTTTCCGTCGACAAAGAATTCAAAATTTCCAAAAGTCTGGGCAAAAACGCGCTTGTGGCTGT
>JAFWIM010000043.1 GCA_017514845.1 Lachnospiraceae bacterium | reverse complement strand
GCCCTTTCTTTGAACCGCCATCTGTTCTTCCATAAGGTCGATGACGCAGTGGCTGCTGTCTTTGGCAAATTCCCGGCTGTGGGCGTCCGCAAGACCAAGCACATTTCTGGCGTATTCGATGACACAGATCTGCATGCCGAGACATATACCAAGATACGGTATATTGTGCTCTCTGGCATACCGGCAGGCCAGGATCATGCCCTCAATACCGCGGTTTCCGAAACCGCCCGGGACCAGAATTCCATCAGCGCCGCCGAGGATTTCATCGATATTTTTATCTGTCAGCTTCTCTGAGTCCACCCAGAGAACCTCCACTTCGGCGTCATTTTCATAACCGCCGTGATAAAGCGCCTCCCGGACAGACAGATACGAGTCGTGAAGACCGACATATTTTCCAACGATGGCGATCCTTGTGTAGCGGTACAGGTTGTGGATCCGATCGACCATATCCTTCCATTCGGCAAGACCGTTCATCACGCCGCTAAGACCGAGCTCCCTGCAGACGACCGTGTCCAGCCCGTGACTGTGCAGCATGAGCGGCGCTTCATAGAGGCACTCCATGGTATTATTCTCAATAACGCAGTCCTTTTTGACATTGCAGAAAAGCGCGATCTTGTCTTTGATTCCCTGCTCGAGCGGCCGGTCCACACGCGTCACGATGATATCCGGGTGAATGCCCAGGGACTGAAGCTCCCTGACAGAGTGCTGCGTCGGCTTTGACTTGTGCTCGTTGGAACCGGACAGATAGGGTACGAGGGTCACATGGATGAACAGACAGTTCTCATGGCCGACCTCAAGGGACACCTGCCTTATGGCCTCGATGAAAGGCTGGCCCTCGATGTCACCGATCGTGCCACCGATTTCCGTGATCAGCACGTCCGCATTCGAGTTCTTTGCCCCCATATAGATAAAGTGCTTGATCTCATCCGTCACGTGCGGGATGACCTGGACGGTCTGGCCGAGATATTCACCCTTTCTCTCGCGATTTAGGACATTCCAGTAGACTTTGCCGCTGGTCAGGTTCGAATAGCGGGTCAGATTTTCATCGATGAATCGCTCATAGTGGCCGAGGTCAAGATCAGTCTCCGCCCCGTCATCCGTCACGAACACCTCTCCGTGTTGGAACGGGCTCATAGTACCGGGATCCACATTCATATAAGGATCAAGTTTCTGAGAGGCAATGCGAAGTCCTCTCATCTTGAGCAGCCTGCCAAGAGACGCCGCAGTAATTCCCTTTCCAAGCCCGGAGACAACACCGCCGGTCACAAACACATATTTTGTCATTTTCTCCTCCTTAAGAGCACCCTCATTACTCATTCATCTTACTTATCCGGTTCTCAGATATCGCAGACAGAATCAGATATTTCTGCTGCCTATGAGATACTCAGCTATTTCTATACCCCATCAGGTACTCATCAATTTCCTCCGCGCACGCGCGTCCTTCCGCCAGGGCCCAGACGACAAGGCTCTGTCCCCGCCTCATGTCACCCGCGGAGTAAACGCCCGGGATGTTCGTCGCGTATTTGCCTTCCGGTGTCGCCACGAGGCCCCTGCCTGTCATAGAAAGTCCGAAAGCTTCGGGCACCAGTTTCTCAGCGCCGATAAATCCGGCCGCGATAAGAAGCAGATCGCATTTGACGGTCTTCTCGGAGCCTTCTTTCTGTACAAGCTTACCGTTTGCAAATGCAACCTCCACCGTCTCAATCTCACTTATCCTTCCCTCTTCGGACATGACCCTTCTCACAGTTGTACTAAACGCTCTCGGATCCGCTCCGAAAATCTCTATCGCCTCCGTGTGGCCGTAATCGGTACGCAGAGTCTTCGGCCATTCGGGCCATGGGTTATTGGCGGCTCTCTCTGCCGGCGGTTTCGGCATCATCTCAAGGGCGGTCACGGACCGACAGCCCATGCGGATCACAGTTCCGATACAGTCGTTGCCCGTATCGCCTCCTCCGATGATGACTACATCCCGGTCTTTGGCATCAAATGCAGATGGCAGCTGTTCGATTCCAAGCACGTTTTTGGTTGCAGCCTTCAGGAAATCGACAGCGAAATAAATGCCGTCCACTCCCTCCATGCCTTCAGCAGCCAGGGCTCTCGGCTGCTTTGAGCCGCAGCACAGGGCGACCGCGTCGTATTCACTGCGAAGAGTTTCAGCACTCATGTCCTTCCCGATATTAACTCCGGTCCTGAACACGATGCCCTCCTCTTCCATAATTTTCTGCCTTCGCGCAATCACGCTCTTATCCAGCTTCATGTTGGGAATACCGTACATAAGGAGACCACCGATTCGGTCCTCCCGCTCAAAGACGGTGACGGAGTGACCACGCCTTCTGAGGGCATCCGCGCATGAAAGACCGCTCGGCCCGCTTCCGACAACAGCCACGCGTCTGCCGCTCTCCCGGGCTGGGATATTCGACTTCATCCAACCGTTTTTATAAGCGGTCTCAATGAGGTATAACTCATTATCCCTGACCGTGACCGGATTGTCATACTGTCCGCATATGCACGCTTTCTCGCACAGGGCAGGACACACCCTCCCTGTAAATTCCGGGAAGCGGTTGGTCTTTAAGAGCCTGGCGAGCGCGTGCATATCCTCTCCCCTGTAGATACAGTCATTCCACTCAGGGATCAGGTTGTGCAGCGGGCAGCCGACGACCATACCGGATAGCTTCATTGCCGACTGGCAGAAGGGAACGCCGCAGTTCATGCACCGAGCGCCTTGCTCCCTTCTGGTCTCTACAGACGAATATGCATGGAATTCCTCATATCCCCGTATTCTGGCTTCCACCGGAATCTCTTTGTTTTCAACTCTCTCATATTCAAGAAATCCTGTCTGTTTACCCATAGTCTCACCTGCCTTTCTTTCAGACCGACATGCCTGTCAGTTCCCTGAAAGCCTCAAGTTCCGAGTTCTCCCTCGAGATTCCCTGCTCCTCGTACTTGCCGATCATCCGAATCATCTTCTGATAATCTCTCGCTATGACCTTCTTGAAGCAGTGCATCTCGCGGTCAAAATCCGCCAGGATCTCCTTACCGAGTTCAGAATCCGTCGCTCGGACATAATCCTTTAAAATACCCTTCAGTTCTTCTATGTCGTATTTGTCTCTCAGTTCCTCGAGAGCGACCATATCCTTATTGATTCTTCGATACAGGCTGTGGTTCCTGTCAAGGACATAGGCTATGCCTCCGCTCATGCCGGCCGCGAAGTTCTTTCCGGTACTTCCGAGGATCACGGCCCTGCCGCCCGTCATATACTCAAGACCATGGTCACCGCAGCCCTCAGCGACGGCGATCGCGCCGGAATTCCTTACACAGAACCGTTCTCCCGCCACACCGCATATATACGCTTTACCGGATGTTGCCCCGTAGAGGGCTACGTTGCCGACGATGATGTTCTCAGAAGCCTTGAACCTGCTTCCGGGCATCGGTCTCACGATCAGAGTTCCACCCGAGAGTCCTTTTCCAAACCCATCGTTGGCATCACCCAAAAGCCGGATCGTCATACCGTGCGGAATAAAGGCTCCGAAAGACTGTCCGCCGCCCCTGCAGGTAATAAGGAACCTGTCTTCCGGGAGCGAGTCTCTGTTGCTGCCGTATTTTCTCACGATCTCTGAGCCGAGGATCGTTCCGAATGTCCTGTCTGTAGAGCTCACCTCCACCTCGATCTTTGAGCAGGCTGACTTTTTATCGGCAGCTTTGGCAAACCACGGAAGGAGCACTCTCTCGTCAAGAGTTTTCTCAAGTTCAAAGTCGAAGCTCCTCATGGGGTCGAACCTCATGCCGTCCGCCCCGGAGAGCCCTGCATTCAGGATCCGGTCGAACGCGATCGTCTGCGCGTGCGGCTGCTTAAAATTGTCCCTCTTCCTCAGGCAGTCCGTCCGCCCGATCATTTCATCGACAGTCCTCATGCCAAGTTCCGCCATGATTTCTCTAAGCTGCATGGCCACAAAGGTCATGAAATTCATCACGTGCTCGGGCTTTCCGGCAAATCTGCCCCTCAATTTCTCATTCTGCGTAGCTATTCCGACCGGGCATGTATCTTTCGAACACACCCGCATCATCATGCAGCCGAGACTGACAAGCGGAGCAGTTGCAAATCCATACTCCTCCGCTCCAAGGAGGGCAGCTATGGCAACATCCCTGCCGGTCATGAGCTTGCCGTCCGTCTCGATCCTGACTCTGGATCTGAGACCGCTCTCAATAAGGGCTTTGTGGGTCTCTGCGACGCCGAGTTCCCAGGGAAGTCCCGCGTTGTGGACCGAGCTGAACGGGGCTGCCCCCGTTCCTCCGTCATAACCTGAAATGAGAACGACCTGAGCACCTGCCTTGGCAACGCCCGATGCAATCGTTCCGACGCCCGCCTCGGAGACAAGCTTTACAGAAATCCGGGCAGACCTGTTGGCATTCTTTAAATCATAGATCAGCTGGGCAAGATCCTCGATTGAATAAATATCATGGTGCGGAGGCGGTGAGATGAGCTGAACGCCCGGTGTCGAGCAGCGGGTCTTTGCCACCCAGGGATAGACCTTGGCGGCAGGGAGATTGCCACCCTCGCCCGGCTTTGCTCCCTGTGCCATCTTGATCTGGATCTCTTTCGCGCTGAGCAGATACTCTTCAGTCACACCGAATCGGCCGGAAGCTACCTGCTTGACTGCACTGTTCTTCTCTGTCCCGAAACGATCCACAGCCTCGCCGCCCTCACCGGTGTTGGACTTGCCGCCAAGCCGATTCATTGCACAGGCTATGGTCTCGTGGGCTTCTCTCGAGAGGGAGCCGTAACTCATAGCGCCGACCTGGAAACGCTTAACGATTTCCTCTACGCTCTCGACCTCATCGATATCCACCGGATGGTCAGAAGGCACGAATTCGAGCAGGCCTCTCAAAGTGTGCGGATGCTCCGCGTCATCGACAAGCTCGGCATATTCTCTGAACTTGTCGTAACTCCCGGTCCTGACCGCCTGTTGGAGAAGTACAATGACCTTGGGGCTGTAGAGGTGATCCTCCTTGCCCGGACCGCTGCGAAGATTGTGGTAGCCGGTGCTGTCGAGAACCGGATCCACAGGCAGGCCCATCGGGTCGAATGCCCTGTCATGCCTTGCCGCGATGCCCTCTTCGAGCTCGCTCACGCCGATACCGCCGACTCTGCTGACCACGCCTGTAAAGTACTTATCTATGACTTCGTCTGACAGACCGATTGCTTCAAAGATCCTGGCTGACTGGTAGGACTGAATAGTCGATATACCCATCTTTGCGGCAATTTTCACCACGCCGCTAAGAAGGGCTCTGTTGTAGTCGGCGACAGCTGTGTACATGTCCTTGTCGAGAAGTCCGAGATTGATCAGCTCACCGATGCACTCGTGGGCTAGATACGGATTGACAGCCCGCGCGCCGAAGCCGAGAATGCAGGCAGTCTGGTGGACATCTCTCACCTCACCGCTCTCAAGAATCAGCGATACAGCTGTCCTCTTTCTTGTATGGACCAGATGCTGCTCAACTGCAGACACGGCAAGAAGAGCCGGGATCGGCACGTGATTTTCGTCGACGCCGCGGTCAGAGAGGATGATAATATTTGCACCCTGTGAGACAGCCCGGTCAACAGCGAGGTAGAGATGATCGACCGCGCGGGACAGGGACGTGTGCTTGTAATACAGCAGTGAGACTGTCTCTGTCCTGAAACCGCTGTGCTTCATCGAGCGGATCTTCAGGAGATCCACACCGGTAAGTACCGGATTATCAACTTCGAGCACTTGGCAATTCTCGCTCTTTTCACACAACAGGTCGCCATCAGAGCCTATGTAGACAGTCGTATCCGTCACGATCTTCTCGCGAAGCGAATCGATCGGAGGATTCGTGACCTGAGCGAACTGCTGCTGGAAGAACCGGTAGAGAAGCGGATAATTATCAGAGAGCGGAGCAATCGGGACGTCATGGCCCATAGACACAGTCGGCTCCGCCCCATTCTTCGCGGCTTCAAGGATATAGGACTTTACCTCCTCATAGCCATATCCGAATACCTTGTACAGTCTGTCTCGTTCCGGCTGCGTATGTACCGGTACTTTCTGATTCGGGATCGTCAGATTCATAAGATGAACGAGGTGGCGGTCAAGCCACTCACCATACGGCCGGGCAGACGCATAGAAGTCCTTACACTCGTCATCGGAGATAATCCTCTTTCTGCGCGTATCCACGAGAAGCATCTTGCCCGGAGTCAGCCTTGATTTCTCAAGAATATGCTCCGGAGCGATGTCGAGAACACCCACCTCAGAGGAGAGGATCAGTCGGTTATCATCCGTGATATAGTATCTTGACGGGCGAAGACCGTTCCGATCCAGTGTAGCGCCGAACAATTCGCCGTCCGTAAAGAGAAGGGCTGCCGGCCCGTCCCACGGCTCCATCATGGTCGCGTAATAGTGATAAAAGTCCTTTCTGGATTCACTCATGAAGCGATTGTTCTTCCACGGCTCAGGGATCAGCGTCATCATTGCGAGCGGCAGATCCATGCCATTCATGTAGAGGAACTCCAGCGTGTTATCGAGCATTGCGGAATCGGATCCGCTGGCTGATATGACCGGATAAATCTTCTCCTTATCAGCTTGAAGCAGCTCCGAGTGCATGGTCTCCTCACGGGCAAGCATACGGTCAGTGTTGCCGCGGATCGTATTGATCTCACCGTTGTGGGCTAAGAACCTGTACGGGTGAGCTCTCTCCCAGCTCGGCAGCGTGTTCGTCGAAAACCTTGAGTGAACGAGCGCAATGGCTGTCGTATACTCACTGCTTTGAAGATCCTCATAGAATCTGCGCAGCTGACCGACAAGGAACATTCCCTTATAGACAAGGGTCCTTGAGGAGAGGGAGCAAATGTATGTGTCCTCGGAGCTCTGCTCGAACTCGCGGCGGACAACGTACAGTCTCCTGTCAAAATCCAGTCCGGCTTCAACATTCTCAGGTCTCCTGAGGAAGCACTGCCATATTGATGGCATGCAGTTCCTGGCTGCATCGCCGAGGATCTCCGGGCAGATCGGGACCTTTCTCCATCCGATGACAGATATTCCTTCTTTTTCCGATATGACTTCGAACAGTCTTTTTGCAAATGTGCGCTTAAGCCCGTCCACAGGAAGGAAGAACATACCTATACCGTAATCCCCGGCGGAACCGATCTGCAGCCCTAGCTCTTTCGCAGCTCCCTGAAAGAAAGTGTCCGAAATCTGCATGAGTATGCCGACACCGTCGCCGACAGTTCCGCTCGCGTCCTTGCCGGCCCTGTGCTCAAGTTTCTCTACTATGCTGAGAGCGTCATCCATTACGGAGTATTCAGGGACTCCATCGATCCGTATGACCGCTCCGATTCCGCAGGCATCGTGTTCTCTGTCGTATGAAAGCCTGTTTTCCATATGTACCATCCTCTCTAAGTACTGTTCTCGCTATAAAAAAAGAAGCAGCGACGTTTCCCGTGCAAAAACACAGGAAGCGCCGTTGCTTCTTGCAGGTCATGATAATCGCATAAGCTTCTTTTGTCAACGCCTTTTTTCGAATTAAAGCAAGTGGAAGTAACAGTTCAGACAGGCTGTGCCGGATCTGAAATACGGCGCAAACATCATCTTCATCGAAAAGCGCTGGTCACTTCCCTGCGAGCCAAAAAGGCTAAAGCCTTTTGGTCTCTCGGTCGGACCAGCAATGCTTTTCTCACGAAGATGAATGCTTTGCGCCGTTAACGAACTACAATAACAGCCTGTCTGAACTGTTACACACCAAAGCCCCACTATCATCAATACCCCCGACATACCATCCTGATTGTACACACGCCCCGCCCCAACTGCTGCTCATCAAAGCCCGCCATCAAGAAATTGTACTTTTGAAAATGCAATTTTTCTTTCGGATTTCTGTTGACACGCAGGAAAATCTACTGTAGAATTCGCAGACATAAAGGCAACGGCGTCTTTGAGCGAAAGCTCGAAGGCGCCTTTTTCTTTAGTCGAACACAAGCCATAGAGACAAAGGCAAAGGCGTCTTTTGTGTTATCGCAAAAGGTGTCTTTGCCTTTTCTTATTTGCAGACTTCCCGCATTTGATTTAACGGCGTCGGCTGTGACTGACCCCCACAGTCATTTGCAAGAGCCTGCATACATCAGAAAGGAGTATTATTATGAGTAATTTGGCAGTATCAGATTATTTCGGAAGCATGGTCTTCGACGACCGCGTCATGCGGGCGAAACTCTCCGCAGATGTCTATGAGTCCCTCAGAAAGACGATCGATGAGGGCAGCGTTCTCGATATCGGTGTGGCAAATGCAGTCGCCCAGGCCATGAAGGACTGGGCCGTCGACCACGGTGCAACACATTTTACTCACTGGTTCCAGCCGCTGACCGGCATCACGGCTGAAAAGCACGACAGCTTTATCTCCCCGTCCCCGAACGGCAGCGTCATTATGGAATTCTCCGGCAAAGAGCTCATCAAGGGTGAGCCGGACGCTTCCTCCTTCCCGTCGGGCGGCCTCCGCGCGACATTTGAAGCCCGCGGCTACACAGCCTGGGATCCGACATCCTACGCCTTCATAAAAGGAAAGACCCTGTGCATCCCGACAGCGTTCTGTTCCTACGGCGGACATGCACTTGACAAGAAGACTCCGCTGCTTCGCTCCATGGAAGTTCTCAGCAAGCAGGCCCTCAGGATACTTCGTCTCTTCGGCAATGATACGGCTAAGCGCGTCGTCTCCTCCGTCGGTCCCGAGCAGGAATATTTCTTGGTCACCCGCGAAATGTATGACAAACGCCCCGACCTTCGCTTCACCGGCCGCACTCTGTTCGGCGCAAAGCCTCCCAAGGGTCAGGAACTGGATGACCATTACTTCGGTGTCATCAAGCCCGGCGTCGCTGCCTTCATGGAGGACCTCAATAACGAACTCTGGAAACTCGGCATCCTGGCCAAGACAGAGCACAACGAGGTAGCCCCTGCCCAGCACGAGCTAGCTCCGATCTACACAACGACAAATATCGCGACTGACCACAACCAGCTGACCATGGAAATCATGCAGAAAGTTGCCGCAAGGCACGGGCTGGTATGCCTGCTGCACGAGAAGCCATTTGCAGGCGTCAACGGAAGCGGCAAGCACAACAACTGGTCCATAGCCACTGACTCCGGCCAGAACCTGCTCTCACCCGGTGCAACCCCCTATGAGAACGCCCAGTTCCTGCTCTTCCTCTGTGCGGTAATCAAGGCGGTAGACGATTATCAGGATCTTCTGAGACTGTCCGTTGCAACCGCAGGCAATGACCACAGACTGGGTGCAAATGAGGCCCCGCCCGCCGTCATTTCCATGTTCCTCGGCGACGAGCTGAGCGCAGTCCTCGAAGCGATTGACTCCGACACACCGTATGAGGGCACAAAGAAGACAAAGATGAAGCTCGGCGTCGACGTTCTGCCGAGATTCAACAGAGATACAACGGACCGCAACAGAACTTCACCGTTCGCCTTCACGGGCAACAAGTTCGAGTTCCGCATGCTCGGCTCCTCCAACTCCATCGCCTGCGCGAACATCATGCTGAACAGCGCAGTGGCAGAAAGCCTCCGGATCTACGCCGACAGGCTGGAGAAGGCAGATGACTTTGAGACAGCTCTTCATGAGATGATCAAGAAGACAATCAAAGATCACAAGAGGATCATTTTCAACGGCAACGGTTATGACGACGCCTGGATCAAGGAAGCGACCGAGGAAAGAGGTCTTCTGAACTATCCGACGACGGCAGACTGTATGCCTCACCTGCTCGATGAAAAGAACGTTAAGATGCTCACTTCCCTGGGCGTTTTCACGATTGATGAGCTGCACTCCCGCCGCGATATCATGCTCGAAAACTACACCAAGAGCGTACTGATCGAGGCCAACACGATGGTCAGCATGGCAAAACGCCAGATAGCTCCGGCCATTGAGGCCTATGCCGCGGATGTCGCAAAATCAGCGGCAGCCAAGAAAGCGATCGTCCCTGAGCTTGCCTGCCGCTATGAGTCCGGTATTGTCAGCGAGCTCTCCGAACTTATTGACGAGATTGAGGCAAAGACAATTGAGCTTGAGAAGGCAGTAAGCGCAACCGGCGGTGCCAAAGATATAGTCGAGGAATCCGCAATGATCCGTGACACTGTACTTCCTGTCATGAGCGAGCTGCGCGCGCCGTGCGACAAGGCAGAACAACTCACTGCAAGGAGCTACTGGCCGTATCCGACCTATGCCGACCTGCTCTTTGGAGTGAGATAACTCTTCAAGGGTCCTTCCCTGATTTACTTCCCGGGCTGCTGCATACAATCCAGATGTGCGGCAGCCTTTTACATTTGAATTCCTCTCGTGAGATTTGACACCGGATTGGGATCAGCGTCAGTTTATAAATTCAAGTCTCGCTTGCGAGATTTGACACCGGGTTTGTGTCGGCATCAGTTGGCAAAGATAAAGGAGGCTGTGATTATGTGTTCTATCATGGGTTACTGCGGGGAGACCGCAGATCTGACTAAATTTAAAAAGGGATTTGAAAGAACAATCTCAAGGGGACCGGATGACTGCCGGATCATCGACACCGGAAACGGTCTTCTGGGTTTTCGCAGACTGTCCATCATGGGGCTCACACCGTCGGGCATGCAGCCGTTTGCTCTTGACGGAAATTATGTTGTGTGCAACGGAGAACTTTACGGTTTTGAAAAAGTAAGATCTGAGCTAAAGCAGAAAGGTTATTCATTTGCAAGCGACAGTGACTGCGAGATCATCCTTCCCCTGTACCGTGAGTACGGGACCGATATGTTCGCTATGCTCGATGCCGAATTCGCCTGCATCATTTATGACGCCGCAAAGCGTGAGTATATAGCTGCCCGCGACCCGATCGGAATCCGGCCGCTCTACTACGGCTATGACGAGGGCGGAGTAATCCTCTTTGCCAGCGAACCCAAAAACCTTGTCGGACTCGCAGGGAAGATCATGCCCTTCCCGCCGGGCTGCTACTATGAGGGCGGACAGTTTGTGCGCTATGCGGATGCGGCAGATCCCCTGGGGCAGAAGGCGTCTTCTTCTGAATACTCGGACGACACAAACTACAAAGCTTCCGTTACCGAAAAGGAAACAGCACAGCAACCTTCCATCGAACAATATTGCAGTGATGGTATCAAACAGTATTGCAGCGATGATATCGAGACCGCCTGCGCCAATATCAGAGAGAAGCTGATTGCCGGTGTGAAAAAACGTCTTGTATCAGACTCAAAGGTCGGCTTCCTGCTCTCCGGTGGTCTGGATTCCTCCCTCGTCTGCGCAATCGCAGCCAAAGAATGCCAGCATCCGATTAAAACTTTCGCCATCGGCATGTGTGAGGATGCTATCGATCTGAAATATGCCAGACAGGCCGCAGACTTCATCGGCTCGGACCACACCGAAGTCTATATGACACCGGGGGAAGTCACATCGACCCTTGAAAAGCTCATAGAGCTCCTGGGCACATACGATATTACAACGATCAGAGCCAGCATGGGCATGTATCTGGTCTGCAAGGCGATCCACGAGATGACAGATATTCGTGTCATCCTCACCGGCGAGATTTCAGATGAAATCTTCGGCTACAAATACACAGACTTTGCCCCGTCAGCGGAAGCCTTCCAACAAGAGGCCGAAAAGAGAGTCCGGGAGCTTCATATGTACGACGTGCTCCGGGCTGACCGCTGCATCTCTGTCAACTCGCTGGAAGCCCGAGTTCCCTTCGGCGATCTCGATTTCGTGAGTTATGTGATGAGACTGGACCCGCAGATGAAACTCAACACTTACGGCAAGGGCAAGTATCTTCTGCGCCATGCATTTGAAGGATGCGGTTACCTGCCCGATGAGATCCTCTGGCGCGAGAAGGCCGCCTTCTCAGACGCCGTCGGTCACTCAATGGTCGACTACCTGAAGGAGTATGCGGAAACGCAGTATACTGATGAAGAATTCAGGAAGCGCTGCGAACTGTATACACATGCCCGGCCTTTTACGAAAGAATCACTTCTGTATCGTGATATATTCGAGAAATACTATCCCGGCCAGGCAGAAATGATTGTAGATTTCTGGATGCCCAACAGAGACTGGGAGGGCTGCGACGTGAACGACCCGTCGGCCCGCGTCCTGTCGAACTATGGGGCCAGCGGCACATAAAAATAAGCGCAACTGACAGAGAAATTACTTCTGTCAATTACACTTTTATGGTGCAATTACACTTCTACGGTGCTATTACACTTCTACGGCGCTATTACACTTCTACGGTTCTATTACACTCCTACGGCGCTAAGGGACTATTGCACTAAGCAGAGGGGCAGTTGATTTCTTTGAAATCACGTCTATTCAACTGATAACAAGAATTGTTGGCAGGCAGTCATCTTGGTTAATGCATTGCTCATCGACTGCTCGGGGGTGCTCAGAGCAGTCGCTATATCTGAAATCACCATTAAACGACTGAATGCACGAATGCGGGCATTCAGTCATCTTTGTTTTCTACGGCGATTGATGACTGCCCGAGAAGTTTAGAAGGCAGTCGCGTTCAGAAAAATCTATCTTTATCGACTGAAAGCAAGAATGACATCGGGCAGTCATCTTTGGCTCTGCGCTGTTTCATGACTGCCCGGGTGGTTTAGAAGGCACTAGTGTTCAGAAAAATCACCTATGGGCTACTGCTGGCTTGAATCTGGGATAAGCAGGTCCTACCATCACCAATTATCAAAACCAAGAAAAGTGACTGCTTTGATGCTTAATAATTCAGTAACGTCCTTATAATGGTGTAAAATCAAAATTTAAAAAGAGCCACTGGCTCCAACCTTTAGGTATAATAAGATCACCACAACCAAAATAATACCGGAGGTAGAACACAATGGCTCAACTCAATATTACTTTAAATCAGG
>JAFWIM010000042.1 GCA_017514845.1 Lachnospiraceae bacterium | reverse complement strand
GTACTTGTCGTTGAGAAGACCTCCGATGATCATGGTGATAAAGCCGACAGCATTGGCGATGGAGAATACTATTGCCAGGCTCGCGACCTGCAGCTCCTCCGCCATCGGCGCTGCCAGCACGCTCCACGCGTACATGGAACCAATGCAGAGATTGATCAGACAGCTGACGGCCAGTATTCGCCACCTCTTTGTGGTCAGTATCTTTCTCTCTTCCTTTGAAATTGCCATAAAGCCCCCTCCTGAAGTATAGATTAGAGTAAATGCAACTTAGTTATATCATATTCCACTCTGCTTTGTACTTGTATCATTATTTTAGTGCATTTGTACTTTATTTAACTTTAATTCGCTTACTCTTCCCGGCTGCATGCACACTGCGTGCCCTGCGGGTAAAAGCGAACGTCTAAAGGACGCACGCCCGTATTTATCATATGATTTTTATATGGTAAATATATTTATCAACAATTTTACATATATACAAGTATGCAATATACTTAACTCATCAAAAGAAATTTCCAAGTCTCAATCATCAAGGAAGGAGAAAAACAATGAACGGAAAGTACAAAACATGAGTCGGTATGGCGCTTGCCTACATGGGCGGCAGCCCCATTTTCCTGATCATCAGCTCTTATCTGGTATACTTCTATACCAACGTCGTCGGCCTGAATGCCGGTGTTATCGGAACCATCATGCTTGTGTCCCGCGCCCTCGACGGTGTTTCCGACCTCGTTTTCGGAAATGTCATCGACAAGACACGCACCAAGATGGGTGTGTGCCGTCCGTGGGTATTCCGTATGAGATATGCACGAAAAGCTGCTGAGAAGCGGTGTCGACGCAAAGCTTAAAGTGTGGGAAGGCATGTGGCACACCTTCTGTATGATCGACCTTCCCGAGAGCCGCCAGGTCATCCGGGATGTAGCGGATTTCTTCAATGAAGTCGGATAATGTACGCCGCAGGGATTTATTCTTCATCGCGCGATTGTACTCACGATGAATGCGAATGCAATTTGCGAGCAACACAACCTGCGTCACGAGCATTTCTCGATAAAGAATAAATAACTCGCCGGAAGCAGAAACCAATGATTATGCTCACCGAAAGAAAGGGATACAGATATGAATACAACTACTAGCAACGCGTTCCGCGAACTGATGGAAATACGAGGTCTGGGAATGCCGAATGGCGATGAACTCACAATAGAAGGCTCCGACCCGATCTTCCCCTCCCCGTTCAAATTCGGTGAGACGACAGCAAGCGCGCTGGCTGCCAGAGCTATTGCCGCCAATGACCTCTGGGAACTGAAGACCGGCAGAAGGCAGCAGATCCGCCTCGACGTGGAGGCCGACGCGAAGCTGTGTATCCGCCGCGGCTACTCGCAGGAAGATGCGGGCAAGCCCGGGTGGGCTTCTATCGTAATCAGCGAAAAGAACCTTTGATTTGAAGAGCGCCTTAGCGTTCTTGCCGCGATGTACGCAACGCGAGAGTGCTTTTCACTGCACACGTCTGTGATCCGGCGGGGCTGTGCTACGTAGAAAAGGGGAATGCCGCACTAATAACTTCATAAACCTGCTGACAAAGATAGTTTAGTGCAGGTCAAAGAACCGCTAGCAGTCGATTCTGATAAAAAACGCACATGTGCAGTGCCATTCGACGGTCAAATCAAATACATTGGGCAGTCACTCCAACTCATTTTTCCTTAAATCAGTCGCCAACAAATAAAAAATCAAATAGCCAAAAGCAGTCGCTATTATTGATTTTGACATTAGGTCACGGTAGGACTTTCTTATATCAGGTTTTTACCTGCACTTGATTTAAGGTCATTTCAATAAAGTCTACTGCCCTCTTCACCACCCGGGCAGTCCTGAACCGCCGCTTTGACCTATGATGACTGACAGCCAACATTCTTGCCTTCAGTCGATAAAGTTGATTTCATTGTGTGCGACTGCCCGCTCAACTTGTAAGACTGTGGCAGTCAGCGAACATGTCTCCCATATTTACCGCGCTCGAGGTAATAAAACTGCTCAAATCCAGACTTGTAATTTTTTCCACTTTTTCATACCGTCAAACCTCCTATCTAGTCACATGTTGTTTAATAGTGTCTATAAGCTTAAGAACACGTCGGATAAAGACCTTTGTCTAAGTCCTTCTGTATGGACTCAAACAGCGAGGCTTGATATAATCAAAATGTTCATACATTTTGTCATGCCTCATCATCTTTGACAAATACAGATATGGTGCATATTCAAAAAGGAGGGTTTTTGAATGAAGGTAAAAAAATTTATCACTTTGGTCCTGACATGTATCTGCGCAGCTTCTTCAGCAGTATACGCCGGTAATGTCAACAACAGCACTGTTGTAATCACAGACGCGGAGGAACCGCAGGCCGAAAGTTCAGATCTTGACGGCAATGATATACTGACCGACGAATCTGTTGAAACATCGGCGGTCAATCCGGCATTGGAAACATCCGATGCTGAATCGAAGGCCGATGATCCTCTCGGCGAGACACCTGTAAGCGAATCACCGGTAAGCGAGACACCGGTGAACGAGGAGACGGTCGGCGCCGTCACATATCGAAGCGTCTTCGAGCCCTGTTTTGCAGAAGCCCTGTACCTGAACAGAGATGCTACATACGGCAACAGAAATGACTACACGCTTCTTGACATCGATTTTGATGGATTCAAGGAACTGATTGTCAATGTTGTCCATAATAAACATGGACGAGTTTATTATATTTTTAAAATTAATCCAAAGACCTTAAAGGCCTCCCTGCTCGGAAAAGCTTGGAATGACAGCTTTGAACCGGTTGCGACCAACGGCAGCCGGATAGCTTTTATCGAATCGTATAAAGGTCGTATCTGGTTCAAGTCATCTCCGTTTACCGGAAATGATAACGACCAATATACCAGGACATTATACGAGGGATCTCATACCTACAGCAGTGTCCTTGCTGCAATGAAAGATCTGACTCGCAAAAAGTTTGCGGCAAATGCCGTGCTCTCGCCCGCTTTCATAGACATAAGCGACCTTTCATTACTGAACAGCGCAGGAACAGTTACACGGTTTTCTGACGTTATCCCGAACACAACGGTCCATGCCAAAGAAGTATACTGGGCTTTCGCAAAAGGGATAACGAAAGGTTATACCGGCACAAACCTTTTCGGAATTAATGATACCTGTACCCGCGGCGAAGCGGCTATGTTTCTCTGGCGGCTTGCGGGCAAGCCTTCGCCGGCAAGCGTCAGCAAAAGCCCCTTCTCAGATGTTCCAAAGTCCCACGCATTTTATAACGCAATTCTGTGGACGTATCAGAAGGGAATCGCAAAAGGTTACAGCAACGGAACATTCGGCATAAACGGCAAATGCACACGCGGTCAGATCGCAACTTTCATCTGGAGATATAAGGGCTCACCGAAACCGAAGACAACAAAAAGCAGCTTCAAGGATGCGATTACACCTGCTTTCAAAAACGCGGTTCTCTGGGCTGCCGAAGCGGGCATTACAAAAGGATATCCCGATGGGACCTTCCGCGATACTCAAAACTGCACCCGTGGAGAGATTGTGACGTTCTTATACAGAATCAAATAAATCCTCAGACAATCTGCCTGGCTACATACACCCCGCTCGCCGACGCATGCGACAGCGAATGCGTCACGCCGCTGCCGTCCCCGATGATGTAGAGGCCCTTATGCCTCGTCTCAAGATTCTCATCGAGCTTCACTTCCATGTTGTAGAATTTAACTTCGACGCCATAGAGCAGCGTGTCGTCGTTGGCCGTTCCGGGCGCAATCCGGTCAAGTGCATAGATCATCTCTATAATTCCGTCCAGAATTCTCTTCGGAAGCACGAGACTGAGATCGCCCGGTTCCGCCTTCAGGGTCGGCATGACAAAGCTCTCCTCCATTCTCTTTCGGTTGCTTCTGCGCCCCCTGACAAGGTCGCCGAATCGCTGCACGATCACCCCGCCGCCGAGCATATTGGAAAGCCTTGCTATGCTCTCGCCGTAACCGTTGCTGTCCTTGAACGGCTCCGAGAAATGCTTTGAGACAAGCAGGGCGAAGTTGGTATTCTCCGTCTGCTTCGCGGAGTCCTCATAGCTGTGTCCGTTCACGGTCACGATGCCGTTCGTGTTCTCGGCGACGACACTGCCCTTCGGGTTCATGCAGAAGGTCCGGACGTAATCCTCGAATTTCTCTGTTCGATATACGATCTTGCTCTCGTAGAGCTCATCTGTCAGATGTGAGAAAATGACAGCCGGCAGCTCCACGCGCACACCTATATCGACGCGGTTGGACTTTGTCTCGATGCCTAGGTCTTTGCAAATGTTCTCCATCCATTTGCTGCCGCTCCGCCCCACGGAGACGATGCATTTGCCGCAGCTGTAATGCTCTCCTCCGGCAGTGATCTCATATCCGCCGTCTATGATCTCTATCTTGTCGACAGCCGTCCCGAACTTGAACTCGACTTTATCCTTGAGTTCTTCATACAGGTTCTGCAGGACGACATAGTTGATATCGGTTCCCAGATGGCGCACCGAGGCGTCCAGCAGCTTCAGCTTATTCTGCATGCATTTCTTCTTTATGTCCGTTCCCGCCGTGGAATAGAGCTTTGTTCCCTCTCCGCCGTGGGACAGATTGATTTTATCAACATACTCCATGAGCTCAATGGCCTTGCTCTTTCCGATATACTCGAACAGGGTGCCGCCGAAGTCGTTGGTTATGTTGTATTTGCCATCAGAAAATGCGCCCGCGCCGCCAAAACCGCTCATGATCGAGCAGATCGGGCAGTTAATACAGTTCTTGATTTTATCGCCGTCGATGGGACATTTGCGCTTTTCAAGAGGCCGGCCTTTTTCGAGGACCAGCACTCTGAGTTCCGGGTTCAAATGGCTGAGTTCATAGGCTGAGAAGATGCCTCCCGGCCCTGCGCCGATAATAATTACATCGTAATCCATATGTGTATTCCTTTCTATACTGCCGGAAAGCTTAAAGATAGCGGCAGCATTTTTCATGCGATAGTTTTAATTATTATAACATTTTTCATACGATAATTATATGGTGCCCCTTAGCGTGTATTATATGAAAGCCGCCATTCCCAAAGACTTCGACAGTCGGAACAGCGGCTATGACGTATATATACTCTTTACAGAGCTCTGCGGAAACGGAATGAGGATCTGCAGCCGGAACCACCCTTCCTTCTCATCAATATACATGGAGCCGTCGTGACTTTCTGCAATGTTCTCCATGCTGCACAGCCCATATCCATGATTCTCCCGATCTTCCTTGGTCGTCTCCGGAAGCCCCGTATCCGGAGATATCTGCCGGGTCGTCCCGTCAAATCGATTTTCTTCCAAAAGACGCAGGAAATTCCGACGCCGCTCGATATACAGTCGGATCTGCCGCTGACCCGAGTCTGGAAGATCGCGGACCGCTTCGATGGCGTTGTCCAATGCATTTCCCAGAAGGGAGCAGATCTCCACCGTGGATAGAAAGTCCATAGCGGTCCCGTCGGCAATCACATGCAGCGTGATACTCAGCTTTTCGCACAAAAGGCTTTTTTCCATGAGGATAGTATCTACGACCTGATTGCCGGTTCGATTCTGGTGCTCATAGGTCCGGATCTCCTCTTCCATCTCATCAAGCATCGATAGCTTCTCTTCCTCTGTAATACCGCTCTTCAAGTAGGCAATCTGATGCTTCAGGTCATGATATTTCCGGTTCACCAGGTCAATAGTATCCTTGGAAATCTGATAGTGCAGGAGCTGCTCATCAAGTACTTTCTGAAGATTCGCAGCCTCGGCGCGGGAATGATGATCCTGAAGGACCATGTGGTAACCAAAGAGAAGAGCAACGCCTCCCAGGTCCGCCAGCGTACGTATGGTAAATATCTCCATGGTGAAATGACTGCTGAATGGCGTATTTTTCAGGACATAGCTGACATTGCTCAGTGAATACGTCGCCAGCGCAATCATCAGCGCGGTCCGAAATTCCCGGTCGGTAATAATCAGAGATCTTTCTCTGCTTCCATACCTTTGTTCAAGAACCAGGAAAATATAAAATGTAACGGAGTGTACGACCACGAGGAGAGTCACGTTGAACCACATCCGAAGAGGGATTCCAAGGGCGGTAAGTCCATAGTAGAACAGCTGCCATTCAAGTGAGGCGGCGAACTCTCCAAACATAAACGCCCGGACAGTGTAATAGCCGCAGCGTACCCGGTCTATATCACAGCAGCTGCGGATCATCGCATAGGTCAAAAGGATTTCGATGGCAACGCACAGGGGGAACAGGTGTTGCGGAATCCGGTATGTAAAGAACATAAAAATAAACTGGACCGCCCAGACAAGGGCAAAGACCACGTACCTGAAGCGCGACTGCCTCTTCCTGTTCATATTAATGAACAGCAGCGCGCCAAGGCCGTAAGCCAGAGAATAGTAAATGCCCGGTGTCTCGGTCAGATCCAGTTTCGGTATCTGCATCTCTTTCCTTTCGTTCTTTCCTGACAACAGGGAATTCCCAGTTGTCTATAAAAGCTCCCGCGTCACAACCCAGTGTACCGTTCCGGCCATATGAAGTGCCCGCCGATGCATTGTCAATAGCCGCCAATGCCGGGGAACATCCTCAATATTACCTGCACATATATTGGTTCAGCGCATCCATGAAAGCTTTCTTTCGATTATTTCCCAGCCTGATTCGGTCGCTGCCCATGCAGACATCGAGACCGTCCACGCCGTCAACATATTCCATGTTGATCAGTAGCCCCTTGTTGCAGCGGAAGAAGCCCTCCGGTGTCAATCTCTGCTCCGCTTCCCGGAACGTCCCGCGGATTTCAATATCGCCCTCCAGGGTGTGATAGGTGAGGTCGTGATCTCTCACCTCCACATAGCGGATGCTGCGGATTCTGACTTTCTGTCGTCCTCCCCTGGTGTTCAGCATCAGGAACTGGTCTTTCCGCGTTCTCCTGTGCAGCAGCGCCCTCTTCATTGTCTCTGCAAATGAAGCATAGTCCACCGGCTTGACAAGATAATCAAGCGCTCCCACACGGTAACCGCGAATCGCGTACTGCGTCGAATTGGTGACAAAAATGATTCCCACATCCGCATCCCGCTTTCGTATTTCCTCAGCAGCGCTCATACCACTGAGCAGCGGAAGTTCTATATCCATCAGCAGGAAATCATAGTCTGCCCTGTAATTCTCGACAATCTCATCGCCGTCCCTGTATTCAACGATCTCAAAGCGGCAGGCATTTTCCTCTTCAAAACGCCTGAGAAGATCTTTTATATGTGCAAGGCTACGCCTGTCATCTTCAATAACCGCAACCCGAATCACCAGTGCCTCCCTTCCGTACATAAATCATTGTAACTCAATATCCGACTATCCCGCAATCCGAATAATCGGTTTTTATGATGTCAATTCAAGTCTCATTCGCAAGTTTGGCGCGGGATCCGGGTCAGCGCCAGCTGACATCTTTCGAGCCGAATCCCTGCGCCGGTAATTATTCGTTCTTATTCCCAAAAGCCGCGGCGGCAGCCTCCTGACGTGCCTTGATAATGGTCTTATCCTCCTCAAGATGCTTTTCGACATCCATTCGAATAAGCAAAATGATCGAAAGTGCGAAACCGATCATATCCATGCACAGATAGGCGATGACCATACCGGTCTCCGTGGATGCCGCCTGTCTGGTCAGAGTCGCGTCATAGCCCAGGGCGCCGAGGAAAATGTTCACGATACCCATGGACAGGACCGCAAGGCCGACCATCGTAGCTCCGTAGATCGACATGGTAAAGCCGTCACTGCGGAAACCGTTCTTCGCTTCCAGGTGGTCCAGAACATCAGAAAGCAGCGCGACCATGACGTACTGGGCCGGTATAATACCAATCGCCTTGAGGACGACGCCCGCGCAGACGGTCACAAAACCATGAACGTTGATAAAAGCGACAAGACCGCCCGCCAGGGACAGAATAAGTCCCAGGACAATAGCCCTCTTTTTCCCGAGTTTGCTGGCTAACGGCCAGGCAATCAGCATACCCACAGCGGAGGGCAGGCCGCCGATCAGTCCCAGCGTGGACATCAGCGCACCGGAAGTCCCCTCCGGATTGGATGAGGCGATGACACTGTCGAACATCCAACGGACATAGAAACTCATGGAAGTGTTCTTAACGAGCTGACCCATCTGGAAGAAGAGGATGAACAGCACGACCATCCACCAGTATTTTTCAGCCGTACAGGCTTTTATATGCGTGGACATCGGAAGCTTCTCCTCCTGCGCGGGAAGACCGAGAGTCTCCTCCGTGATGCGCTCGCGGGTAAAGAAGTACTCCAAAAGAATGCCGAGCATGGTCAGTACGGCCAGAGCAATCCCGAGCACCCTCCAGTTCGCATAGGAAGCCACCCGGTCGATGGTGCCGTCAGCTCCGGTCACGAACATAAACGGCTGAAGCAGAACCGGCACAAGGATACTGGCACCGACGCCGGCCGCCGCCACCATAGAGGCGTTGGAAAGCGTCGCCAGAAGGCCTCTCTGGTTCCCGTTCCGTGTGGACAGGGCGACCATGGAACTGTGGGCTGTGTAGTAGCAGGGATATCCGATGGAATAAAAGAGGTTAAAGGATACGGCGATCCAGATCATTTTCATCAGATAGTTTGTTGCCTGCGGATTGTCTCCGCCGGGGGTAAGGAACAGCAGAATGATTGCCACTGCCATCACCGGCGCGGAGAGCAGCAGGTAAGGTCTGGCCTTTCCTGCGGGCGTCCGGGTGTTGTCGATCAGCTGTCCGACAAAGAGATTTCCTGCCACCACGACGATCGCCGAAATGATCGGCAGCATCATGGAAAATACGCCGAACTGGCTGTCGGTCAGGCCAATGACGTCCGCGTAATACCTGGTCAGATAGGCGCTGAAAATCGAATTGGCCAGCATCGCGCACAGCGGCGCGACCAGGTACCCGATCAGCATTTCCGGGATCTTCACGTCATCGGAAGTAATTTTTGTCTTCAGAATCGGATTATTGAATAGTTTTTCCATCTGTCAGCTCCTTCTTACTAACGGGGAGGCAGGGGACATTTCTCTGTCTCCCTGTCCTTTCATTACAAGTGTTCCTTCATAAAAGCATCCAGCCTGTCCAACACCTCCTCCGCGTACAGTGGATCCGATGCATGTCCCATTCCCGGAACGAGTTCATAGGACACTTTGTCTGCTCCGAGTTTCTCGGTCAATGTGCGCGCGAGCCGCTCTGAATGCAGATACGGGACGGTGATGTCCGCGTCCCCGTGGATGATCCATGCGGACAATCCCGTAAGATCATTCTTTTCTATATAATAATTGGGATCACATTCAGACAGCTCTTCCCGGGTCATGGCAGAAATGTTCTTTCTGTGCCAGTAGGAATCCATGTCTTCAAATCCCTCAAGACTCTTTTTGTCCGCCCAGGAATTGGCAATACTTACCACGATTTCAGGTATTCCAAGCTGTTTCCAATCCTGCTTTGCGCAGTCTTTATCGATGTGCCCGTAATAATCAACCAGCACATCAACCCTGGCAGATATATCCCCATACACATCCTGTCCGATATACTTCACATCCATGAATTCCGTGTCGCCGGTGACGGCGCACATGACTGCCAGATATCCGCCGGCCGACTCGCCAAAGACGGCAATATGCTCTGCGTCATATCCATATTCATCGGCATGTGCCCGCAAAAAGCGGATCGCGGCCTTACAGTCACAGACTCCGCCGGGGAAGGGTTCCTCCTGTGCGAGACGGTAATTGACCGTAGCGCAGGCATAACCGCGGTCACGGAAGTACCTGTACATGAACTGCGCCTGTCTCGTCTGGGAATCCCCGTAGATAAAGCCGCCGCCATGAATGATGACAAAAAGCTTCGGGGTCTCTCCCGCTGCAATGCCCGGAACATACAGGTCCAGATACTGGCTGTCTGAGTCCTCCGCGTAGGGAATTCTGGTGTAACTTGTACCTCCGTCCCAGTCCGCGCTGTCATCCAGTTCTATTTTCGACACGGTCAGATTGCACCAGACCGCGCGCGTGCACTTGTGCCAGATGCACAGCACCAGCACTAAAGCCGCCAGAACTATCGCGGCTGCAATCCTCACCGGTTTTCCCTGGAACACTTTCATCAGCTTTCTCCTTCTCGGTATCGATACCCAAGCCCCTCGTTTATACCGGATACCCGCTGAGTATCTGTTTTTCATCGGGTGCCCGCTGAGTATCTGTTTTTCATCGGGTGCCGTATGGATATCTGCTTTGCTGCGGATATCCATACGGCAAGGGGTATCAGATAACCGGTATTGTCAATTCTGTCATTTCACTGCTGATTCTCTGTGTAACAGATATCTTAAGCTCATCACCGGCTCCCGCACGGACGATTGCCAGCGCTTCCCCGTAATACGTGTCCGTAGAATCGGTGGTGTAGTTGCCCCTGACATAGGAGTTGGCGCTGCCAAGTCCAAGGAGCTCGCCGCCAGCCACGCTGACCTTGAGAACATCGCGGGCAAGGGGCTTCCAGACACCGTTTTCATCCGTGAAGCGAAGCCGGATAAATCCGAGACCGCCGGCTTTCAGGGTCTCTTCTTCAGGGATGATCCGGAGAACGGTCTCCCCGCCGGCAGGCTTCAGTGTATATCTTCCGCACTCATTGCCGGACGCGTCGTAAGCGACCGCAGTCAGATCACAAGCCTCATAGGGAACTTTAAAAAGCGTGCGGGCGGTCTTCGATGTTTTCTTCCGGCCGACGCTTCTGCCGCCCAGAAACAGCTCTACCTTCGGCGCGCGGGAGTATACCTCCACTGTCGCTTTCATCCCCTCACAGCCATTAAAAGCCCAACTCTCTACGGCTTTGGTCAGAGACCAGCCGGTAAGCCCCGGTTTGTCGGTCCGGTCCACGGGCTGCACGCCGATGAGAGGGCCTTCCTCCTGCTCCAGCGCGACCAGTGTGTAGGCGGCTTCCGCCCGGCGCTTTCCGGTGATGTCAATGCGGCCGTTTCCGCCCGTCATCTGGGTCTCATCCTCCGTCATCTTGTAATCGCCGTATTCCGGAGCGCCCATGCCGGTCTCGCCGATGTAGTCCATGCCTGCCCAGACAAAGTCGCCTACGATCGGCGGATTCTCTTTCGCAATGTCCCAGAACAGCCAGGCGTCCTTGCAGAAAGTCTCCGAACCCAGGATCAGTCGATTCGGATACTTCTTCATGTCTTTCTTATAGCGCCAGATGCCGTAGTTGTAGCCGGCAAGGTCCATATTGGCGTATGCGCCCCGGGTCTTCAGGTCGCACGGATAGAGGGTTGCACCGAACTTCATGAATTTGTCACCCATCAGGCAGGCCAGCTGATTGTAGAACTCGCTTCCGACAGGCTTTTTCTTCTGGCTGCCGCCTTTTTTTGCGGCCGCATCGGATTCCTTTTCAGCCTTTTCGTCGCTGTAGACGCCCAGACCGATGGAGCTGAGAAAGTTAAAGAATATGTTGATACCGCAGGATACAGGCCTCGTCGGGTCAAGTTTATGCAGATATCTTGTCATCCTTCCCGTGAAGGCGATGCCCTCCGGGCGGGCGGTCTCCGCCACTTCGTTGCCGGTAGAATAGGCGATGACGCTCGGATGGTTGTAGTCCTTCTCCACCATATCCTTAAGGTCCTGTTTCCACCAGTCTTTCAGATAGGTGACATAGTCGTACTTCGTCTTGTGCATGGTCCACGCATCGGCGAACTCATCCATCATCAGCATGCCGAGACGGTCACAGGCGTCAAGGATGGCTTTGGAGCAGGGATTGTGGGCGCTCCGCAGCGCATTGTAACCATTTTCCTTGTGAAGTCGCACCTTGCGCTCTTCCGCCTCCGGGAACGCGCAGGCACCGAGGAATCCGTTATCGTGATGGATGCAGGCACCGCGAAGGATCACCCGCTTCCCGTTGATGGTCAGGCCGTCCGTCGTATTCCAGGCCAGTGTTCGGATGCCGAAGGTCTCCTCCACCACGTCATCCCCGAAAGACACGCGGGCTGTGTACAGGTTCGGATGTTCGGTATCCCAGAGTTTCGCGTCCGGAACTCGGATCTGGAAATTTACCAGCTCCTTGCTGCTGATGTGGGATTTCACAGCCACGGTCTCCTCACCGTCCAGGATCTCAACGCGGATCTCGCCGGGCTCAGAGACACGGACCTTCACATTTATTATACCTTCACGATAATCCTCTGTGTCGATCCGGACACCGTTCACGGGGATATATTTTTCTCCGCCTGTCCATACGTTAACCGGACGGTAGATGCCGGTGCCCGTATACCAGCGGCTGTTGGGCTGATCCGAATTTCTGGCAATGACCTCGAGTTCGTTCTCTTCCCCGAACTTCAGGGCTTCCCGGATATCCACATAAAAATTGGTATACCCGTAGGGACGGAAGGCCAGCTTCTCCCCGTTCATCCATACCTCAGCGTTGTGATAGACGCCTTCGAACTCCAGGAGAACGTTCTGCCCCTCCCACTCTGCAGGGGGCGTGAATCGTTTTGTGTACTCGTAATCTCCGCCGATATACCAGCCGATATTCCCCTCGCCGCGGCTTTCCGGGCTGCGGGGTTCGCTGATCATGGCATCGTGCGGAAGTGTGACCTGCCGCTCCCCGGAATCACCGGTGAGGCTTCGCACGGTCCATCCTTCATTGAATGCAGTTTTTTTCATAAATAACCTCTTTCGGCACATTCACGATGCGAAAATGATATAACTCACATGGCTCTGCACCCGAAGTGAGTACAGAGCCATGCAGGAATGTCTCGGCTTTTGTTCCGCGCAAACAGGGAAAGCACTTTCCCTGCTGCGCTTCCGCGGTCTCAAGGGAGTTTTAAGCTTCCCTGACCATGCCGGTAAAACCGGCGATCATATACAGCAGCCAGGAAACGCCTGCCACAATCATGAACGTGATCCATGTCTTGAGATCATTGATGGTGTAGAGACCGGAAATAAAATATCCGATCGGGTCAGACATAACGGTGATGCTGTAAGCAATGCCCGCTGCCATGAGGCAGGCCGCAAGCGGAGCGCCCCAGTTGAAGACCTTCGGGTTTTTAGTTGCGGCAAAAGATGAG
>JAFWIM010000041.1 GCA_017514845.1 Lachnospiraceae bacterium | reverse complement strand
GGAAGAAGACGGCACTTATGACTGGATCTACTGCATGAACATGATGAAGGACATGTCCATGTTCAAGTTTTATTTTAAAATTGTCGGTCTCTGTTTCCTGCCGATCGTTATCATGATGATCTGGATGGCGGCAAGCTCCAGACTCTCGATGTCCACGTTCCTTATCACCATGCTGAGCTTTGGCGGTGTGCTGCTGGTGGTCGTATTTGCCATCTGGCTTGTCAACACAATGTACGGAGGCAAATACATGCTGATCTATCAGATGAACAATGAGGGCATCACGTTCTCCCAGACGACCGATCAGGCAGCAATGACCAGGGCAATCGCGGCAGCATCGGCCGCAGTCAGCGCCGCGGGCGGCAACACCGGAGGCGTAATTTCAGGCACCGGTATGACGCTCAGAGCAAATGCATACCACTCCAAGTTCGAGAAAGTCCGCTCCGTCAAAGGAAAGAGAGCGGATAACCTGATCTGGGTGAACACGTTCCTCCAATATCAGCAGGTCTATGTACCGAAAAGCGCCTACAATTTTGTATGGAACTACATTACTGAACGCTGCGTGAACGCAAAAATTATCTACGATTAATGACTATATGTGGCGTACGAATAAATAATTACATACTGGTTATGTGTAAAACCCGAATAACACTTGCATACTGATAATATGACGCACGAATAATACTGGGGAGTGATGACTATGACCAATAAAAATACTCCAGAAAGCGCAGAGCGCGTTGTGCAGGGTCCCGACCGCGTATATCGGTGGAAATACACTCTGCCCCGGGAGCAGGCTCTTGTACACTTTAAATCAATGAATATAATCGGCGGAATTGTCGCCACTGTAATCAGCGCAATCATGATTTTCTTTTTTGTCTTCGGGGGAGAAGGTCTGACCAGCCCCGGCACCCTTCTGCTGTTCATCCTCCTTATTTACGGGATGATCCTCGGTCTGCCGGCTCTCATCGGATATCTTGCGCTGAACAGTGATACCCGCTCATATGAAATGGACGATAACTGTATCCGTCACAAGCACGCTACACGAGGCGGTGACGCAGTCGTCTTCTTCGACAAGGTAAAATGGGCATCAGAGAGGGAAAATGCGATCATTCTAAAGGAGGGAATAACCACTTATACAATGTATGCGCCTTTGGAGGATGCCGCATTTGTAAAAAACTATATTCGAGTAAGGATAGGCTCTGATAAATATGACCGCTGATATTCATCAGCGGTCACTTATTTTTGCCCTGTCACAGCGCTCCGTAATGTAGTTCCATACATAGTCATAGAACTCATCGGGAACGTATATCATCAGAGACTGCAGGAAAGTATTTACCCAGATCAGGTGATCCGCTCTGTTTCCTCTGACGGAGGACACCTTTGCAAATTTCGCTATGTGCACGTTCGGGCTCATCGCAAGGCCGGTTCCTGCGATCACGCCGCCAATATTGTTTCCCGCGGCATTTACCGCAGCGGACGCGCCCGCGATTGTTCTGGTCATCGCAGCCTGATCCGTCGTCTGAGAGAACATGATCGCATCATTGTTCATCTGATATACGAGCATGTAGCTGCCTTTATATATCGTGTTGACGAACCAGATGGAGAACAGTGTGATAAGCATCACTACTCCAAAACACGCCGCAAGTATGCCCACCATCATCGGGAAATCATCAGAGCCCCAGGACACAAACAGCAGCACCGCTGTTACCGGGATAAAGCAAATGGCAACGACCTTGAATATGAACTTCATCATGGACGTATCCTTCATCATGTTCATACAGTAGATCCAGTCATAGGTGCCGTCCTCCTCCCGGAACAGGACGTTGATGCCCAGTGCCTTCGCCTCTTCAGTTTCCAGAGATCCAAAATCTATGCTTCCGATGTCCCTGATATCCATACTAAAATCCTCTCTTTAGAGCCGCGCCTTTATGCAGACGCGGTGTTTTTATGCGTTTCCTTTACGGATGCAGTATGTAGTGCTCACTCCATTTGCTCATGACAGTGTACAGTTATATTTTATAATAATTGCTGTGCATTTGCCATATTTTTATCCCTCCCCCAAAGTCCCTCGTATATAAAAATGTACGGGTCAAAAGAAGCCCGATTATAAAAGAAAATATACGAAATTAATCGATAAATAAGGGAGAATACAATCATGACAGAAATGAGCAAAATCAGTTTTGAGGCACTTGAGGAAATCACAGGCGGCAAGATCGTCACAGTAGCAAACGATGCAGTAAATTACGCAAACATCAGACATACACCGGGTCTTAACGGCAAGGTCGCAGCTAAGGTCTACAACGGCACAAAGCTCAGAACAACGGGCTTAAAGGTCAAAAAAGACGGCTATGTCTGGTATGAAGTCACACTGATCGACGGCTCCGACAACGCATGGATTGCAGGCAGCCTGATTGGCTTTTAATCAGGAACCTCTGAAGAAGAACTGAGTATGCATTAATAGATGGCAGGTCCAACATATCGGATCTGCCATCTTTTATCTCAGCTACACAATGCTCCACTGGAGCATTGCTTCGCATGCTTAGGCACGCGAGGATGCGAAACATGATATGCGTCTTATGCGGATCGCAGTAGGATGTGAAAACACCATGCCGATATTTTGCAAATATTGGTATGTATACAATCAGTTGTCTGTTAATTCTGTTATAATATTGTCAGGTTCTTATCATTTAAAGCAGCTTCTAAAGCACTTTATTATCACTCCCGGAAGGAGGTAACGAAAATGACTGTACTGAAAAGACACTTGGCAATCATATTGTCACTCTTCATGATTTTCACGATGTGCCCGACCACGCTCTATGCTTCATCAAAAGGCACGGACAGCACCGCGGCACCTGAAATCACAGCGCCGGAGCCTGATGATGCGCAGGACGAAGTCATCGTGGATGAAACAGAAAGTATAACCGAGGAACTCATCGATGAAGCCACCTATGTAGCAGCTAATGACCCTGCTGACGAAACAGCTGATGAAGCTGCCCCTGTCATCGAAGAAGAGCTTCCCGAAACCACTGAAACTCCGGACACAGATGAATATACCGAGGAATCTGCACCCGCCACAGAAGCACAGGATATCACACCGAAAACTGACACACTCCCTGAATCTGAGGAGCTCGTCGGAGCGCCGGTAACTGTAGGAACGAACGTAAAAGCGACATTTAATTCTTCTACAGGAGAGGTGGTTCTTACTTCGAATAACGGAACTCTTTCGAGAGACTGGATCAATAAGGGTGGGTTTGATAGATATAAAATAAAATCAATCAAAGTCGCGTCAGGAACAGTCTATTTTCCGGCTGATTCATCCAGTCTGTTCTGGGAATGCAACAATCTTAAAACGCTGGATATGGTCCATTTTAACTCATCAAAAATAACGTCCGCGAACTTTATGTTCTATCGATGCATGAGCCTGGAGTCCTTATATCTGGACGATTTTATAACCTCCAAGTGTACCGCAATGGTGTGTATGTTTGAGGGATGCCAAAGCCTGAAATCCCTGAACTTATACAGCTTCGATACGTCAAAAGTAGAATCAATGCTTAATATGTTTTCAGGCTGCTCCAGTCTGAAAGTTTTAGATCTGAGTACATTTGACACCACCAATGTTTACTCTATGCAATCGATGTTTGCGGGATGCACAGGTTTGACGCATTTAAATTTGAGCAATTTTAAAACCCCGGACTTGCAAGAGATACAGGATATGTTCTATATGTGCACCAATCTCGTCTCTGTTGATATGAGCGGATTCGACCTGTCGAAAGTAAAAAAGGCGGATGAATTCGGAAACGCCTACACTCCGTTCAGGAAATGCACCAATCTAAAACTCCTCAAAACACCAAAAAAGAATACTATTGCGCGTGATCTCCCTGTCACGCTGTATGATCAGGCCGGCAAATCATATACAAAGCTTCCGGTGACATCGAAAAGCCTGCTTCTTGCGAGACCAAAACAATTGGCAAAAGGCACAATGATTGTGGGGGATGGGGTCACTGCGTCTATTGATTCTTCCGGTGCTGTTTCCTTCTATTCGGATAACGGAACGCTGTGGAACGAATGGAGATCCTACCCGGTCCTCCAGGACACGACATCCTTCAAAGTCGCTTACGGAACTGTGTACCTGCCTGCCGATTCCTACAATATATTCGGCAATCTGCAAAAACTGGTGAGCGCGGATTTCACCCACTTCAATACGTCCAGAGTCACTAACATGGGCAGCATGTTTGCAAATGACATAATGCTGCAATCGCTGGATTTAAGAGCCTTTAACACTTCAAAAGTGAACGAAATAGGAGCAATGTTCTACCGGTGTTTCAACCTTAAAATATTGGACCTCAGCAGTTTTGATCTGTCAAAAATCCAATCTACGTCAGAATATCCGCCTACTTTTTTAACCTATAACAGCTGCGGTCTGTATGTACTCAAAACACCAAAGAACGATAAGGTGTCATCACCCATTTCCACGCTTTATTCCTCCGCAGGCAAGGCGTATTCTACAATACCCAATCTTTCAAAGAGCATCGTTCTGGCAGCGTCAAAGCAGCTTGCAAAGGACTGCGAGACATACGGAAAACTATTCACCGATGTTCTGAATCCGAGCCATCCGTACTACAAGGCCATCTACTGGGCTGCGCAGAAAGGTATAACAAAAGGCTACAGCGACGGATCCTTCGGTATAGACCTGCCATGCACAAGAGGCCACGCGGTCATGTTCCTCTGGAGAATGGCCGGATGCCCGGAGCCTAAACCGGTTTCCAAGTCTCCGTTCTCGGATGTCCCGATGACTCACACCTTCTTCAAAGCAGTTCTCTGGGCTCAGCAGAAAGGAATCACGAAGGGCTACACGAGTGGACCGAACAAGGGCAAGTTCGGCATAAACGATACCTGCACCCGCGGCCAGATCATGATGTTCATCTGGCGATACAAAGGCCAGCCTAAGCCGAAACCCGTGTCGAAGTCTCCGTTCAGCGACGTTCCGATGAATCATCCTTTCTATCAGGCTATCCTCTGGGGTTCTCAGAAGGGAGTAACAAATGGCTACACGACCGGACCGAACAAAGGCAAGTTCGGCGTCAATGACAACTGCACCCGTGGCCAGATCGTGACCTTCCTCTACAGAATCAGATAATCACAATTCAAGTCTCGCCGGCGCAGTTTTATGGGAAGCTGCGCCGGATTTTAACAAAAGATTCACGCCTTACGAGAAAGAAGACTGCCATGAAAATAGTATGTTACGGGGATTCCAACACATATGGGTTCGACCCGCGGCTCGGAACTCCGGGTCGGCTACCTAAAAATGAGCGCTGGACAGGCATTTTGGACAGCGAGCCTGATATTGAGATTGCAAATGAAGGCATGAACGGAAGATGCATCCCATCCGCCTCCTACGAATACCGCTCCCTCAGAAAAATCCTTGAGTGCCACTATGACGCCGATATGCTCATCATCATGCTGGGCAGCAACGACCTCTTTATGACGCGGGAAGCGACGGCGGAAAAAATTGCGTACAAGATGCGGAATGTGTTCTTGAATGTTCCGGAGCTCATCCGTTGGAAGACATCCGGGACAATGGCTTCCGGGGATACGGCAGCAACGACCTCGGCGGACTCAGGACACATATCTCAAAAAAGGATTCTGCTCATCTGTCCTCCCGCTCCGTCGGACCGCGTTCTCTTCTACGAGATGGCCGGGATTCCGATGTCGCAGTCAGCGGAGTCCGCCGCGCGCGTTATGAAAGAGCTTCCGGAGAAACTTGCGGCGGTCGCGGCTGAGTTTGACCTCGAATTCGCGGATGCGACCAGGTGGAACATCGCATGCATGTTTGACGGGCTGCATTTTTCCGAGGAGGGTCATAGAACATTTGCAAAGCAACTTCTAAATCCCTTTATCACCAATGAAGGAAGGAGACAACAAAAATGAATGCACTGAAAAGACATCTGTCAATCATCTTGTCAATCTTCATAATTTTCACGATGTGCCCATCCACACTCTATGCATCACCGATAGACACGGATGACGCCTCTACGGAGATCACAGCGACGGAGCCTGACACTGCGCAGGGCGAAGCCATTCTGGATGAATCTGAAAGCATTACCGAAGAAATCATCGATGAAGCAGTCGATGAGACTGTTGATGGAATAGTCGATGAAACAGGCGAAGAAGCAGCCCCGGTCATAGAAGAAGCGATCCCTGAAACTGCTGAATCTCCGGACACGGATGATTATGCCGAGGAACCGGTAGCGGAAGCAGAAGCACAAGATATCTCGACAGTTATTGATGCGCTCCCCGAATCAGAAGAGCTGGTCGGAAAACAGGTGACCCTAGTCGGTAAGTTAGTCGCAGATTTTGATACTTCTACAGGCGCTTTGGTTTTCCGTATGACTAGTCTTTTGAGTGAAGCGACACTTCCAAATAACTGGTTGTATATATCAGGTATTGAAAGAGGGGCTATTAAATCCATCGATTTTACTACCAGTAATATTTACCTGCCTAAGAATTGCAGCCGTCTGTTTGCTGACTTACCCAATCTGACATCAATTGATTTCTCGCCGTCAGATACAAGCAATGTGACCGATATGTCCTATATATTCCTGGGCTGCAGCTCTCTGACAGAAATAGACTTATTCTGCGATTTCTCGAACGTGACAAAAGCAAGCGGGATGTTCGATGGCTGCAACAAATTAAGGTTCCTGAGGACTCCGAACAATAACTCAGTGTCCGTCAAATTACCGGTCACGCTGTACAGATACTCCGGCATCACATGCACTGAGCTGCCAAAATCGTCCCAAAGCGTATATCTTACGCGATCGAAGACATTGTCAAAAGGCTCAATGCCCGTGGGCAATAGAGTAACCGCATCTTTCAATTCCTCAACCGGAACCTTAAGTTTCTATTCTGAAAATGGAACTCTGTGGCCGGATTTTCTCTATTACACCAATCTTGATAAAAATAGTATCAAGACGATCAATACCGCATACGGAACAGTATACTGTCCGGAAGATTCAGGCAGCCTGTTTTACGGTTGTGAAAATCTTAAAACGCTGGATCTGAGTCATTTTGGCAAATCAAAAGTAACGAAAGTGTGGAGCATGTTCAATCACTGTTACAGCTTAGAGTCTTTAGATCTTTCCTGTTTGGACACCACGGGTGTGGACAATATGGGCGAATTATTTAAAGGATGCCATAGCCTGACTGACCTGAACATAAGCAGCTTCGATACGTCAAATGTAACTGGAATGTATAAAATGTTCGCAGGTTGCTACTCTCTGGAATCTTTGGATCTGTCCCATTTTGATACCAGCAATGTCACAAATATGCATTTTATGTTTATGAATTGTTACAGTCTGACGTCCTTGGATTTGAGCAATTTTAAGACGCCTAATCTGGAGAGAATGCAGTATATGTTTATAGACTGCAAAAGCCTTACCATACTTGATATGAGCGGATTCGACCTGTCAAACGTGCCGGAGCTTTTTGACTTTGATTCCACATTAATCCCGTTCTATGGTTGTACGAATCTTCGCATTCTCAAAACACCGAAAAAAAATCCAATTGCCCGCGAGATACCCTTTACCATGTATGACCAGGCCGGCAAGTCTTATTCCAAACTGCCGGTGACATCGCAGAGTATCATGCTTTTCCGGCCAAAACAACTGGCAACCGATTATAGGAAATACGGGAAACTCTTCACTGATGTTCTGGATCCGACCCATCCATATTATAACGCTATCTACTGGGCAGCACAGAAAGGCATAACGAAGGGCTACAGTGACGGATCCTTCGGTATAGACCTGCCCTGCACCAGAGGTCATGCCGTTATGTTCCTCTGGAGAATGGCGGGATGCCCGAAGCCTAAAACGGTTTCCAAGTCTCCATTCTTGGATGTCCCGACGAATCACGTCTTCTACAAAGCAGTTCTATGGGCACAACAGAAAGGAATTACGACCGGCTACACGAGCGGATCGAGAAAAGGTAAGTTCGGCATCAACGAGACCTGCACGCGCGGTCAGATCATGACTTTCATCTGGAGATACAAGGGCAAACCCAAGCCCAAGCCTGTGTCGAGGTCTCCTTTCAGCGATGTTCCGATGAACCACACCTACTATCAGGCTATCCTCTGGGGATTTCAAAATGGTGTGACAAATGGCTACACGAGCGGATCGAGAAAAGGTAAGTTCGGCATCGATCGCGCCTGCACCCGCGGTCAGATCGTGACCTTCCTCTACAGAATCAGATAATCGTCGCATTGCATCGAATTTGACATAGTCTCCTCCTGCTTTTGATTCGTTTTTTGGTATCTCTTTTCCGTCAAACAAACTGCTATACATGATTATGCACAGATTCAAGGGACGGTTCTTTTGCCAGAAAAATACCACGCAATATGAACCGTCCCTATGTCCCCGCCCTATAGTATTTCGTATAAATACACAAACGGGCATATATGAAGCCCACTCAAAGCGAAATTTACAAATCAAAGGATTTTGGAGGAATATAAAATGAAGCATTTTCTTAACTTTCTCAAAAAGCAGCCGCTTCTTTGCGGCATTCTGGCTATTGCAGTTGCGATAATTTCTATTCATTACATTCCCACCGATGGCCTTCTGGCCGGCGGTCTCCTCAGAATGCTGCTCTCCGCGACAATGGCATTTTTCCTGTATCTGATCTCCGGAGAGAAGACACTCGAAAACTGCGGACATGACGTAGGGTACACGATCAAAGTTATGATGCCGTACATCATTATCGCAGCGGTCCTCGGTGCGCTCTCCCTGTTTTCTGCTTTCGCAAATTATTCTCTGCTGGCAAACTGGTATATCCGGCTTCCGCTTTTATTCTTCGAGATGATATTCGTAGGTCTTTTCGAAGAGGTTGCTTTCAGGGCAGTCATCAACGACGCAATTGTTTACCAGTTCAGGAACTTCAAATACGTATTTGTCCTGAGCGCCATTGCAGTGACATTTCTATTCGGTTGGGGTCATATTGCATTTGCTGACGTCTCCACACCGCTCCTGCTTAGTCAGGCCGTAGCCAAAATCCTCAGCAGCGGACTGTTCGGACTTGCCCTTCTCTTTATGTACTGGAAAACACGCAACATCTGGGCATGCGCCCTCGTTCACGCAATATATGATTTCCTGTTGTCACTTTCCATGGCATTCTTCCAGATAGAACCTGTTACGAGCTATGTGAAGACAGGCGATGTCGGACTTGCAGGACTGATTGTTATGTCCATTCAGACTATTGTTGCAGTAATCATCTGCATCGTAGTCTGGAAAAAGGTAGGCAAAAACATTGATTTTGAAGAGATGAGACAGAACTGGTAATTTATATGCCGGCAGGCCAGCCTTCACGTCTGCGGATCCCCGCGTATATGATATAAGAGACAGTGACGGTAAAAAGGTCTGCCGTTGCCTGTGTCCAGACAATGCCTGTCATCCCGAAAATCCGGTTCATGATGAACAAAAGCGGAATATTGAACACCAGCTGCCGGATGACAGCGAGCCGGAACGACTCTTTACCCATGCCGATCGCCTGGGTAAAGTGGACCATACTGAAACACAGGAACATGAGGGGTGTCGCTATACATCTGGCTCTCAGGAACTGCGTCCCGAGCCGCACTGTCTCCGCGTCTCCGATGAAAGACTGCATGATGACCGGTGCAAATGTAAAATACAATATCACACTCACCACGCCCACAATGAGCCCCATTGCCCTGCCGAATCGAAACACGGCATCCATTCGCTCTCTGTTCCCGGAAGAATAACTGTAGGCTACGAGCGGCACCATGCCAAGGCATATGCCGATACCGATATTGAGCGGCAGCCGCTCCGCTTTGAGAACGATTCCTATGGCGGCAAGGTGCGTGTCTCCATAGGTCGATGACAGACGGTTGATGACGATGTTGCAGAGGTCAAAAAGAAAAACTGATGACGCTGCGGGAAGTCCAACACCGAAAATCGATGCCATGGACTCGGATGAAGGATATAGGCCCTGCATGCGAACCCGAAGGATCGTCTCCGCACCGACCTTGCGGTAAGTTATTATGAAGTAAGCCAGAACTGTCAGATTGCTCAGCATGGTGGCGATGGCCGCGCCCATGACCTGTTTTCCGTCCGGAAGAATGACGAACATAAAAAGCGGATCCAATGCAATGTTCAGCAGACCTCCCATGCTGAGACCGAAAGAGGCCTGCGAGGACCTCCCGATATTCCGGAGCATAGATGACATTGTGTTGCTGAGTATGACCGGAATTCCCCCGATCACGACCACGAAGAACATGTACTGCTTCGAATACGGCAGCACGTTATCGCTGGCACCCAAAAAGCGAAGCAGCGGCGTCATCCCGATAAGGCACAAGAACGAGAACAGGGCGGCCGATGCCAGAGCCATCCATAAGCAGGCTGCCGACACACGCGAGGCTTCCTCGTTATCCCCTCTCCCGATCAGGCGGGCAATCAGCGTTCCGCCGCCGACCCCGTAGATATTGGAAAGAACAATGGTCAGCATATAGACCGGCAGGACCAGCGAGCAGCCGGCTACCATCTGCGGATTATTGGTCCTTCCAACGAACCAGGTATCCGCCAGATTATATACCAGCGTTATGAGCTGGCTCGCGATGGCCGGCATGGCCATGACCCAGAGCGCGTGCGGTACGCTGTCCTCCTCAAACAGAAATCTCTTATCTTCCATTGCGAATAAATCCTGTCAGCCTTTCATTTGCAGCACATCCCGCTACTTATCTGCGAATGTCGAAGCTTCACTGTACATCCGGCTTCGACTCTGTGCATGACCTGACTCCGCTGTTCAACTAGCCGCGACCCTGTGCATGATTCTGCTCTCATTGGTAATCTGACTTTGTGATGACCACATTGCCTTCAGCATCAAGGAGCGGCGTGATTCCGCCCGCGTATCCCGACTTCCATACAAGGTAATGGACGCCTGTCTCCGTGTCCACAAGGATCTGACGTCTTCCTTCATCCCTCAGTTCTCCGCCGTCTGCATAAATTCGTTTGAATCTTTCATCCTGTTTCTTATTAAACATACTTCAATCCTCCATCAAGCAGGTCTTAATTGGCATTTGCCGTGCACACAGTGAGTCAGATATACAGACTTCAGGCAAATGATTTATGCTTATTCTACACGTTTTGTCTATTCTTTCCAAGGTCACAGACAGTTCTTTCCAAAAGAAACATCTGTACAGTCGGGAAAATCCAGAGGCGGGACTAATTCACTATAGCCCTTTTTGTAAGTTCCTCGTATAATATGATATGAGGATGCATATCCATTGAATAATATCAATGTAAAGGAGGATAAAGTCATGGCAGATATGGACAAGATCAACGTTAACGAACTTCAGGATGTGACCGGTGGCATGGAAAATACCAAAGTCGACAGCAATACAGAACTTGACCCTGCTTACACTGAAGTCAAGAAAATTAGCCGTGTATTTTGTTATCCGACATTATCTATCCTTGTCAAGTTTGTCGATCGTCATATCAGAAAAAAGAATTCATGAGCAGGGACAGGTAACATCGGGTTCCTCAGATGAGAATAATTACGACTGGTAAGGTCAGGCTTTTCGAAGCCTGGCCTATTTTTGTAAATCGCGATCTCTGATCGCGCGCGAGCTGCGCGACGCACTCTGTGCGTCTTCCTTCGCGCAGCTCTGCGATCCGCCGTGCCTAAGCATGCGTAACAATGCTCCAGTGGAGCATTGTGCAGCTGAGGCTCAATCTTCAACACAGGGCTTTAAACCCATGTTGAAGACGAATTTGTTTTGCACATTCCTCTCATGACTGAAGTCACGAGAATCCTGTGTTGAAGATTGAATTTACTTGCGTTTACTTTGGCAAATTCTTTTGTCCCTCTCCCAAATTCCCTCGTATAAATGAATGTAAGGGCACAGGAAAGCCCATTAAATATAGATTAAAATGATAGTTAGGAGAAAAACCATGAAGAATAAATTAGTCGTAACCATCCTCACAATCGCACTTTCCGCAAGCATCGGCGCCGGCGGCGTAGTAATTGGATCTCAGCTCGTAACACATTTACCGGCCAGCAACGTAGCTGCAGCTCAGGTCACAGAGATCTCCGAAGAAGAGACAAAGACCGAGAACACTGACGCAGAGAAGGCTGCAAAAGAAGCTGCTGAGAAGAAGGCTGTTGAAGAAGCTGCCAAGGAAACTGCTGAGAGAAAAGCCGCTGAAGTAAAGGCTGAGCAGGAATCCGCTGAGAGGATTGCCGCTGAGAAGAAACTCGCTGATGAAAAGGCTGCAAGAGAAGCCGCTGACAAGAAACTCGCTGATGAGAAGGCTGCAAGAGAAGCCGCTGACAAGAAGCTCGCTGATGAGAAGGCTGCAAGAGAAGCCGCTGAGAAGAAGTTCGCTGATGAGAAGGCTGCAAAGGAAGCCGCTGAGAAGAAAGCCGCCGCTGAGAAGGCTGCAAGGCTGGAATCTGAAAAGAAAGCTGCTGAGAAGAAAGCCGCTGATGAAAAGGCTGCAAGAGAGGCTGCCGAGAAGAAAGCCGCCAGTGAGAAAGCTGCAAGAGAAGCTGCTGAGAAGAAAGCCGCCGCTGAGAAGGCTGCAAAGGAAGCTGCTGAGGAGAAGGCTGCAAGGGAAGAACAGAAGAGACAGGCTGAGCTTCAGAGACAGGCCGAGCTTGAAAGACAGGCTGAGCTTGAGAGGCAGGCTGAACTTGAGAGACAGGCTGAACTTGAGAGACAGGAACTTGAGAGACAGGCTGAAATCGAGAGACAGGCTGAGCTTGAGAGACAGGCTGAACTTGAAAGACAGATTGAACTTGAGAGACAGGCTGAACTTGAGAGACAGGCTGAACTTGAGAGACAGGCTGAACTTGAGAGACAGGCTGAACTTGAGAGACAGGCTGAGCTTGAGAGACAGGAACTTGAGAGACAGGCTGAACTTCAGAGACAGGCCGAGGAAGAAGCTCGCAGACAGGCTGAGGAAGAGGCTCGCAGACAGGCTGAGGAAGAGGCTCGCAGACAGGCTGCGGAAGAAGAAGCTCGCAGACAGGCTGCGGCAAATGCCGAGAAGACTGTCCACGGCACAGTAACAGCAGTAAGCGGCAACACACTTCAGATCCGCGCAGAAGGCTGCAGCATCACAGTTCTGATTGGAAATGCTGAGAAGCACATCGCAGATACCATTGAAGTAGACGACGAGATCACGGTTGTAATTAAAGGCCAGATGACAGACAATGGCTGGAACGCAATCAAGGTCACGGACAATACAAGCCATGCTGCATAAATAAAAGCAGTACTAAAGGCTGCAACTAAAACGAATACTCAAAACCGCCGGATCGATAAGTCCGGCGGTTTTTTACTTTGACACAAAATTACATTTTACAGATACGCTCCACCGCCTCTTTCGTGTTCTCATATGAGCCGAATGCGGTCAGTCTGAAGAAGCCTTCACCGCTGGGGCCGAAGCCGGAGCCGGGGGTGCCGACGACATTTGCACCTTCAAGCAGATAGTCGAAAAATTCCCACGACGTCATGCCGTGCGGCGTCTTCAGCCAGATATACGGCGCATTCATGCCGCCGTAGACCGTGTAGCCTGCGTCAAGAAGCGATGTGCGGATGTAGGACGCGTTGCGCATATAATATGCGACCTGCGCGGCAGTCTCCTTCTTTCCGGCTTCGCTGTAGACCGCCTCGCCGGCCCGCTGGATAACGTAGGCCGTTCCGTTGAATTTGGTTCCGTGCCTTCTCGCCCACAGTGCATTGAGCGAGATGTCACCGCACTTAAGCTGCTTCGGAACGACCGTATAGCCGAGACGAGTACCTGTGAAACCGGCATTTTTCGAGAAGCTGCGGAGCTCGATCGCGCACTCCTTCGCCCCGTCGCACTCGTAGATCGTGTGGGCGACGCCCTCCTCCGAGATGTAGGCCTCATACGCGGCATCGTAAATAATGACCGCGCCGACTTCGCGGGCATAATCGACCCACTGCTGAAGGTCGGCCTTCGAGATCGTCATTCCCGTCGGGTTATTCGGGAAGCACAGATAAATCATGTCCGGCTGCTCCTTCGGGAGCTCGGGAACAAATCCGTTGTACTCCGTGCAGGGCATGTAGATGACTTTCGAGTAGCTCTCCGTCTCCGGGATGTAGTCGCCTGCCCGCCCGTCCATCACATTGGAGTCGAGATAGACCGGGTAGACCGGGTCACAGATGGCTACCCTGTTGTTCACAGAGAAGATGTCTCCGATGTTTCCGGAGTCGCTCTTTGCTCCGTCGCTGATGAATATCTCATCAACGGCGATGTCCGCTCCTCTGCTCCGGAAATCATTTGTGCAAATGGCACTCCGGAGAAACTCGTACCCCAAATCCGGCGCGTACCCGCGGAAGGTCTCCTGGACCGCCATCTCATCGACCGCGTCATGCAGTGCACTGATCACAGCCGGGGCCAGCGGCAGGGTGACATCGCCGATTCCCAGCCGGATAATTTCTTTGTCCGGGTGAAGTTCGCTGTAAGCCCGGATCTTTTTCGCTATTGTAGAAAAAAGATAGCTGCCCTGTAATTTCAGATAGTTTTCATTGATTTGGAACATGTGAGTCTCCTCCATAGGCTTGTTTTCACGCGAAGCCATGCAGATCTTGTCTGTCCCGCTCCGTGTAAATTTTTTACTCTCTCATTATGCACCCACCTGAAAAGATGAGAGAATTCCTGCAGTTATTTGCCAAATAAAAAGAGGTACCTTAAAGAAACGTATCCTTTAAGGCACCTTTGCCGATGACTAATTCTAGCACATTATTTTTCGAAAGTGAAGGGTGGATTACCTGTGGTCTCCGCTTCGCTGCATTTGATTAGTAGTAAATCGCGATCTCCGATCGCACGCGAGCTGCGCGACGCACTCTGTGCGCCTTCCTTCGCGCAGCTCTGCGATTCGCCGGAGGCTCAATCATTCCTCAATTCCTCGATTTCCTTCGATTTTTTCTCCATACTATATCCTTATTCCCGGCATTTTCGTATAATACTTAGGGAGAAATAACTCCGCCTTGCAAAATGACGACCATCATACCTGCGTCGCACCAGAGCGAGGTGCACCGGAATCCCTCCGTATGGCGATTGTTTTCACCTCCGCCTGTATAAGCGGAGACCATCACATCAGAATAAAGACTATAAGGAGATTCTTATGAAAAAAACATGCACAATAATTATGGCACTACTTATCGCACTTACAGCCATCGGACTCACCGCCTGCGGCGCTCCACAATACAAAGTCGCCTGGCCGAACGCGGAGCTTCTCGGTTCCGACAAGACCATCACTGCGGACTACACAGGCATCCCCTCCACCGGTTATGAGTGGACCGTCGAGCTCGAAGATGAAGGTGTCCTCGAAGAGACAGAGCACACCACAAAAAAAGCCGACTCCACGGAGTCCGAGGAACTGGTCGGAACAGCCGAGACAGAGCACTACGCCTTCAAAGTTGTCGGTGACGGCGAGACCCGCATCATTGCGAAATATGCCCGCAGCTGGGAAACAAACCCCGACGATCTCGAGTACATATGCCGTGTTACCGTGAAGGACGGCAAGATTACCATGATGATGATCGATGACGAACAGACCGACTCACTTATTGCGATGCTTACTGACTCATCTATTCTGCCGTAAACGCAAAGGATATTGCGATTTTTATTTACCCCCTCCGTGTCGTGGTCACGGAGGGGG
>JAFWIM010000040.1 GCA_017514845.1 Lachnospiraceae bacterium | reverse complement strand
GGCTGACGAGGAAGATGATCTTCGCGAGCAGAGAGCACAGGCAGAAGAGGAACTCGACGACACACAGGCAGCCTTGAACGACCTTGCGGCAAAGCGTCAGGAAATTCAGGCACAGATCAGTGAACTGAATGCTGACATTGTAGATCTCATGGTCCAGATCGACCAGGCTCAGAAAGACATCGATACAACAACGACAAAGATCGATGAGACGACAACAGAGATCGCTGAGACTGAAGTTGAACTGGAAGAGTCCGAAAAGAAGCGTGACAAACAGCACGAAGATATGATGAAGCGTATCCAGTACATCTACGAGAACGGCGGAAACGTCGGCTGGGTCGCTGTAATGCTCGATTCGGATGACATTACTTCTTTTGCTAACAAAGCTGAATATGCAAGCGAGCTGCATGCCGCAGACCGCGCAGCACTTCAGGAATATATTGATACAGTTGATGAGATCGAAGAGCTGAAGGCCGGACTTGAGGACCGGAAAGCATCACTCGAGGAGAAGAAAACTCTTCTTGAAAACCAGAAAGCATCTTTTGAGGATCAGAACACTGAGCTCAACAGACAGCTTGAAGTCAAGAAGGCTACAGACGCTGACTATGAAGCTCAGATCGCAGAGGCGCGTGAGCAGGCGGATCAGATCAGCAGCCTGATCAGCAGACAGGAAGCAAGACTCAGCGAGATCAAGGAAGAGAAACGCGCAGCAGCGGCTGCGGCTGCAGAGGCAGCTGCAAGAGCTGAGGCGGCTGCACAGGCAGCGGCACAGGCTGCACAGGAAGCTGAGGAAGCCGAGGCGGCAAGACTTGCGGCTGAAGCCAGAGCAGCTTCTCAGGAAGCAGCACAGCGTGCTTACGGCTCCGGCAACAATGCCGCGGCAGAGGAAGCAGCTGAGAGAGCGGAGCGCCAGGCAGAGGAAGCTGAGCGTCAGGCAGCAGAGGCAGCAGCCCGCAGGGCAGCGGCCGAAGAGGAAGCCCGTCAGGAAGCAGCTCGTCAGGCAGCGGCTGAAGAGGCAGCCCGCCAGGCAGAAGAAGCTGAGCGTCAGGCTGAAGAAGAAGCTCGCCGAGCAGCAGAGGAAGAAGCCCGTCGCGAGGCTGAGGAAGAAGCCCGCCGTCAGGCAGAGGAAGAAGAGGAAGAGGAATCCTACAGCTCAGGTAGTTCTTCAGGATATGGCATTGTCGATTATGCTGATCAGTTTGTCGGATGCCCGTATGTATGGGGAGGCAATTCCCTGACAAACGGCTGTGACTGTTCACACTTCGTTTACAATGTTTTAAAGAACTGCGGTGTATACAGCGGTGAGTACCTGACATCAGGCGAATGGGCTTATGTAGGAAGAAGCGTAAGCAGCCTTTCTTCAGCTCAGGCCGGCGATGTCATCGTCTACTCCGGCCACGTCGCCATCTATGACGGCGAGGGCGGTATCGTCGAAGCCAAGGGCAGCCAGTGGGGTATCACACATGACCGCAGCGCGACATGCAAGTCAATCGTTGCTATCAGAAGATTCACATGATCAGATATTGATTTACCGGGACCTGTACGAAAGTGCAGGTCCTTTTTTATCTCAGTGGGGAAGACCCCCGCTTCTGCAAGCGGTGGGTAAATCAATATCCTGCTTGTCTCAGTGGCGGGTTACAATCCCCCACTGAGATAAACGCTCCGCGAGGATGCGCAGGGATTCGGTTGGGAATTATGTCAGCTGCCGCTGACCCGAATCCCGCGCCAAGTCTCGCGAGCGAGACTTGAATCTTTAAGAACGCACCGGTGATCCTGCCGATATAGATTTATGAACGCCTTGGCGTTCCTGCCGCGACGTGCTCGGCGCGAAAGCGCCTTCCACTGCGGACGTCCGCGATCCGCCGGAGGCGTTTATTCTTCAGCGTGAGATTGTACTCACGATGAAGAATAACGTACTTTTCTGGGCATAATACTTGCTTAATTTGAAAAATGAGGGTATCATATGTGTGGACTTTCAACAAAATAGTTTACATAATGAACTTTTCTGGCACATAATGTGCCATCATGCGATATGCTTTATAATATTTCGATGATTAAGAGGTGACAACATGACCAGAAGACAGCTGATGGAGAAGCGCAAAAAGCGTAAGAGACAAAAATTGATCTTGCGCACAGTGCGCATCGCGGGAGCGGCTGCGGCCGTGATCGCGCTTATATGTCTGATTACATTTGTTATTGTTCCGCATTTCAGACCTGAAGAAGAAGAGGTCACTGAAGTTGAATATGTTTCGGGAGATACAGCGATCAGGCAGACGATTTCCGATTCTGCGACCGGGCAGGACGGATGGAATGTAGATGACAACGGATGGTGGTATAAAAATCCGGATGATACACAGTATGTGAGCGGCTGGAAGACGATCGAAGGCCAGAGATATTACTTTATGGACGACGGCTATCTGGCGACAGGCTGGGTAAACACAGGCGACAACTCGGACGCATTCTTCGATCCCAGCGGTATTCTCGATCCTACAGCTAAACAGAAACTTGTGGCTCTGACATATGATGACGGTCCGTCGCAGAACACAGGAAGGATCCTGGATGTCCTTGAGAGATACAACGCCAAGGCGACGTTCTTCGTTGTAGGTATTCAGGCGGATTATTATCGCGATGAACTCAAACGTGAGTATGCCCTCGGCATGGAGATCGGTTCTCATACCTTTGAGCACGAGACGCTTTCACTCATCACAGCGGATGAGATCATCAGCACAATGAACAAAAATGACGAACTGCTCGACAACCTGATCGGATTCGTTCCCGAGATTATGCGTCCCACCGGCGGCGGTGTCAATGATACCGTCTATGAGACTGTGGACAAGCCGATGATCCAGTGGGATGTCGATACTCTTGACTGGCAGACAAAAGATCCGCAGGCAACACTCAAGGCATCCGTCGAGGGCGTGCAGGATGGATCAGTCATTCTGATGCATGATCTCTTTGAAGCGACTGCCGACGCGACGGAGCTCGTAGTACCTGCGCTCCAGGAGATGGGTTACAAGATGGTCACGATCTCCGAGCTTGCAGCACAGTACGGATACACGCTTGAGCCTCACAAGGAATACTATGATTTTTATCCGAAAAATTCTCCGGATGAAAGAATCCGTGAACTGTATTCTGAAGACTGATCCTGTCTTTGGGACCGGGGGGCGGTGAATATAGTAAAAGTAACCAAGAAACGCGGGATACCCGCGTTTCTTTTTGGTTTTACAGCAGAAAAAAATCGTGCTATATTTTTTAACTGTGTTAGTGTATCAATAATGTGAAAAATGGAGTCCTATATGAGTAATATCAGAAGAGAAGACATAAGAAACATTGCAATTATCGCCCATGTTGACCACGGTAAGACTACGCTCGTCGACGGTATGCTTCGCCAGAGCGGAGTATTCAGGGATAACCAGGAAGTTCGAGAAAGAGTTATGGACTCCGGCGATATAGAGCGGGAGAGAGGTATCACGATTCTCTCCAAGAATACCGCGATTGAATATGACGGCGTCAAGATCAATATCGTTGACACTCCCGGCCATGCTGATTTTGGAGGTGAGGTGGAGCGTGTCCTCAAGATGGTAAACGGTGTCATTCTGCTCGTAGATGCTTTCGAAGGAACAATGCCCCAGACGAAATTTGTTCTTAAGAAGGCTCTTGCCCTGGACCTTCCGGTCATTGTATGCATCAATAAAATCGACAGGCCCGAGGCGAGACCGGAGGAAGTCGTGGATGAGGTGCTGGAACTCCTCATGGATCTGGATGCTTCAGACGAACAGCTGGAATGCCCGTTCCTGTACGCCTCAGCGAGAGAAGGCACGTGCTCCGCGGATCCGAATGTGGACGGAACTGATCTCAAGCCCCTCTTCGAGACTATTATAGATTATATTCCCGCACCCGAAGGCGATCCGGAGAAAGGCACCCAGATCCTCATCTCGACAATCGACTACAACGAGTATGTTGGAAGAATCGGTATCGGAAAGGTGGATAACGGTTCGATCCGCGTCGGACAGGATATTGTCCGCGTGAATTACCATGATCCGAGTGTCCATGAGAAGACCCGCATCACAAAACTTTATGAGTTCGATGGCCTGAAAAAGGTCGATGTTCAGGAATCAACAGTCGGTTCCATTGTTGCTATCTCGGGAATTTCGGATCTGATGATCGGTGATACCCTCTGTGTGGCAGGGCAGGAGGACCCAATCCCGTTCCAGAAGATCACAGAGCCTACGATTTCTATGAATTTCATAGTCAATGACAGCCCGCTCGCCGGACTTGAAGGAACATACTGCACATCGAGACAGATTCGGGAGAGGCTTTTCAGAGAGCTCAATACGGATGTGTCTCTGCGCGTGGAGGATACAGATAATACGGATACCTTCAAGGTGAGCGGACGAGGCGAGCTGCATCTCTCGGTCCTGATCGAGACCATGCGCCGTGAGGGATATGAGTTTGCGGTTTCCAAGGCTGAAGTTATCTACAAGAAGGATGAGGCAGGTCATCTGCTGGAGCCCATTGAGGCAGCCACGGTTGATGTCGCCGGTGATTATTCGGGAACGGTCATCAGCATGTTGTCCGAGCGAAAGGGAGAGCTGCAGAGCATGGAAACACTCTCTGACGGAACTACCCGTCTTGAGTTCATGATTCCCGCAAGAGGGCTTATCGGTATTCACGGCAATCTGTTGACTGCGACCAAGGGAACAGCAGTCCTGAATTCCATTTTTGAGTGTTATGCACCGTATAAGGGGGATATCACATTCAGAAAGAACGGATCCCTTATCGCTTTCGAGGATGGTGATGCGGTCGCCTACGGACTCTTTGCCGCCCAGGAGCGCGGAGCTCTGTTCATCTCGCCCGGTACGAGAGTATACGCAGGCATGGTCGTCGGTGAGAGCGCAAAACCCGAGGAGATTGAGATCAATGTGTGCAAGACAAAGCATCTGACCAACACCAGATCGTCAAATGCGGACGAAGCTCTGACGCTGACTCCGCCCAGGATCCTGTCTCTGGAACAGGCTTTGGATTATATTGATTCCGATGAGCTGCTCGAGGTCACACCGAAATCGCTCAGAATCAGGAAACGCATCCTCGACTCAAGGTTGCGTAAAAGGGCCAACATTAATAAATAACTGAATCGAGATCTTAAAATGCCGCTCTCCGGTCCCTTTTCGGACGTTGGTGAGCGGCATTTTTGTGCCTGCCATTTTCCGGAGTGAGAGCATGATGAGGGCCGCGAGTTGCTCTGGTCAGGAGAACAGTATTTAAACTTGGACAACTTGTTTAAAAATAGTTGCGTGTTTTTTTATTATTTGTTAATATATTTTTCAGAAGTCAGTGATTTGTGACTGTATCGGCAGGCAAGGCTCACTATTTTAGCGTTCAGCATAGGCTGGTGTATTAGTGTGCGGATATGCCTGTTTTTTTTGTGCTTCGACTGCACAATGCACATCGCCTTTCCGGCGGGAAGGAAGCTGGGCATAAGGTTCTCGCCGGGCTGAATGCGCAGATGGCTATGCAGCGGTACATGAACTGCGGCAGGCAAAGCCGCAGCCGTGTGCCGATTTATATTTTAGGAGACCTGCTTTGAAGGTAATTAAGTCACTCAATAATAATATGGTCCTTGCCTCTGACGATAACGGCAGGGAGTGTATCTATAAAGGAAAGGGCATCGGGTTTCAAAAGAAAAAGGGAGACCCGGTCGAAATGGATAAAATCGAGAGGAGTTTTGTACCTGCAAGTGAGGAGGAGAGCAGACATTTTCAACAGCTGTTCTCCGAGATTCCGGAAGAATACTGGGATATGGCAGGAAAAGTCGTCGAATACGCGAGGACAAGGCGAAAGCTCAAGGTCACGGATAAGGTCATTCTGCCGCTGTGCGATCATATGGCAGGGGCGGTAGAGCGCTATCAGCAGGGCGTTGCTCTGGACAATCCGATGCTCTGGGATGTGAAGCGTATATATCCGAAGGAGTTCCGTGTCGGCATGTACGCGCTGACGCTCATTAAAGAGAGTTACGGTATTGAGATGAAAGAGGATGAGGCAGCGTATCTTGCCTATCATTTTGTAATCGATGAGCTCGGCCAGCAGGACGGTTCCGATCCCGGTCTTATGACAGAGATCGTAGGAAATATTATTGAGATCGTTGAGAAGTCCTTCCAGATTGAACTCAACGAGGAGGACTGGAATTACCAGAGATTTCTGACCCATCTGAAGTTCTTTGTGAATCGCGTGATCGACCGTGAACCAAATGAGGAGTCGGAGGATCAGTCGCTGTTCGAGGAAGTAAAGGGGCACTATCCGCGCGTCTACAAATGCGTGGAGCGTATTTCCGACTATATTCTTATAGAACATCACTATGACGTGAACCGTGATGAACAGCTGTATCTCATGATGCACCTTGAGAGGGTGACAAGAAAGGCGGTTCGCCGGAAAACGAACTGATTTACCATACATTGAGATCTGATAACGGACCCGACAGTTCCATATGGAGCTGAATATTATAAAAAAAGGAGGGATGACTAATGGCAATGGATTATGAATCCGTGTCGAAACAGATTCTCGACAAAGTCGGTGGATCTGGCAACATTGCAAGTGCTGAGCACTGCATGACAAGACTTCGTCTTATTCTCAATGATGAGAGTAAG
>JAFWIM010000039.1 GCA_017514845.1 Lachnospiraceae bacterium | reverse complement strand
GACGCTGTCTGGGCAGGCGCAAGAAACTCCATTATCGTCAGCTTTATCTGCACAGCCATCAATATGCTGATCGGTATCCCGATCGGCGCCCTCTGGGGCTTCTCGAAGAAGATGGACCGTTGGATGATCGAAGTTTACAACGTTATCTCCAACGTTCCGTTCCTTCTTCTGGCTATGATTCTTTCTTACGTTCTCGGCGCAGGTATGAGATCTCTGATCATCACCATGACCTGTACAGAATGGATCTTCGTAGCCTACTTCATACGTACGCAGGTCATGATCATCCGTGACCGTGAATACAACCTGGCTTCCAAGTGCCTGGGCACCAGCACGTGGACCATGATCGTGAAGAACATTCTTCCGTATCTTATTTCCGTCATCATGACTTATGTATCTCGTGAGGTTCCTTCGCTTATTTCCTACGAAGTTTTCCTTTCCTACATGGGTCTCGGACTTGGTACAACTAACGCATCTCTGGGTCAGTCCATCGCCATGTATACTTCGTACATGAACGGCTATCCGCATCTTTTCTGGATTCCCGTCAGCGTCCTGGCAATCATCTCGATTTCGCTCTATATCGTAGGGCAGAAACTTGCTGACGCAGCCGATCCGCGTACGCACATGTAGGAGGAATAACAATGTCAGAGAATAGAAATGTTGTACTGTCCGCTAAAGACGTTGAAGTAAAATTCAGGGTCAGGGACAATTATCTTACAGCGATCCGCGGGATTTCGCTGGATCTGTATGAGGGAGAGACTTTCGCGATCGTAGGCGAGAGCGGTTCCGGAAAATCCGTCTTCACAAAGACATTCACCGGAATGCTGGAAACCAATGGTATGATTTCCAACGGATCTGTCATGTTCCACGGTAAAGACCTGACAAAACTGAAGACAGATAAGGACTGGGAAGGCATCCGCGGTGCAAAGATATCCACGATCTTTCAGGATCCTATGACGTCGCTGAACCCGATCCGCACGATCGGTTCACAGATAACTGAAGTCATCGAGAAGCATCAGGGCGTTTCGAAGGCGGAAGCAAAAAAACAGGCAATTGAGATTATGGAACGTGTCGGTATCAAGAACGCGGCCGACCGCTTTGACGAGTTCCCGTTCCAGTATTCGGGCGGTATGCGCCAGCGTATCGTCATCGCCATCGCTCTTTCCTGCCATCCGGAAATTCTGATCTGCGACGAGCCGACGACCGCTCTGGACGTTACCATTCAGGCTCAGATCCTGCAGCTGATCCGTGATCTGCAGAAGGAACTTGGGTTCACCACGCTGTACATCACTCATGACCTGGGTGTTGTTGCCAATGTTGCCGACCGCGTCGGCGTCATGTACGGCGGACAGATTATTGAGTACGGTAATGTCGAGGAAATTTTCTTTGAGCCGTGTCATCCATACACATGGGCGCTGCTTTCCAGTCTGCCCCAGCTGGGTGTCAAGGGTCAGGATCTTTACTACATCACCGGCACACCGCCGTCACTGTACAATAAGATCAAGGGAGACGCATTTGCGCCGCGCAATGAGCACGCTCTCAAGATCGACTTCGTGCAGGAACCTCCATTCTTTAAGGTAAGTGATACGCATTACGCTAAGACATGGCTTCTCGATCCGAGAGCGCCGAAACTGGAGAAACCGGAGGTCATCCAGAATCTTCATGAAAAGATCAAGAAAATGACAGATAAGGGAGGCGCGTTCCATGTCGAATAATGATAACAGAGAGGTGATCGTGTCCGTCAAACACGTGGACATCTCCTTCGATACAGGCGGAAAGAAGAAATTTAAAGCCGTAAAGGATGCCAATTTTGACATTTACAAGGGCGAGACATTTGCGCTCGTCGGCGAATCCGGATCCGGCAAGACTACTCTCGGACGCGCGATCATGCGCATCAATCCCTGCAGTGCCGGCGAGATTACATTTGAAGGAAAGAGAATCTCCGGAAATATCTCCAAGGAAGAGGACAGAAATGTAGTCCGCAATATCCAGATGATTTTCCAGGATCCTGCGGCATCGCTGAATGAGAGAGCGACGATCGAGTACTGCGTATCGGAAGGTCTTCTCAATTTCCATCTGTACAAAGATGAGAATGACCGTCTTGCCAAGGTAGACAAGGCCCTGCAGGACGTAGGACTTCTGCCCGAGCACAAATCTCGCTATCCGCACGAGTTCTCCGGCGGACAGCGTCAGCGTGTCGGTATTGCCCGCGCTATGATCATGGAGCCGAAGTTCATCGTCGCGGATGAGCCCATCTCCGCGCTGGACGTCTCCATCAGAGCCCAGGTCCTGAACCTCATGAACAAGCTGAAGGCAGAAAAGGATCTGACCTATCTTTTCATCGCACATGACCTTTCGGTCGTCCGCTTTATCGCGGACAGAATCGCGGTCATCCACCTGGGCGAGATCGTCGAGATTGCTGAATCTGAGACGCTCTTCGAGTACCCGCTGCATCCGTACACGACAGCCCTGCTCTCCACGGTACCGATGCCGGATCCGCTGATCGAGAAGAACAGAAAGCATAAGGTCTATGACCCGAGCGAACTTGATCAGTCCGGCGATCCGCGTGAGATGCGTGAAGTCCGCCCCGGACATTTTGTCTATTGCACGCCGAAGGAATTCGATGACTACTGTGAGAAGGCTGCAAGGCTTGAGAAGGAAAAAGGAGTAAGATGAGAGTCTGCTCCTCATAGAAAGTAAAAAAACTGCCCACAGCGGATAAAAGCTGTGGGCAGTTTTTTTACAGAAAACCGTAGGCAATCACGGCTGAGACTATTAGGTAAAGGATTCCGAGAAAGAGGGGATAATTGAAGGTTTTCATTCTGGCAGCTTCCTGTTTTGCTTTATATTTCCCGAAATTCGCCATGTCGTCAACTCTTCGGAAGCCCCGCTTCATGACGAAGCCGCCGATGTCAAAGTCACCGTGCAGGACAAAACTATAAATGAGACCTCCGATAATCAGGACCATGCCGGTGATGGTCATTGCGTCTGTGAAAAGCTGCAGCTTATTCTGCTCTGCAATAAAAGCTCTTGCGGCCGGATAACCGAGGGTGATGATGACATGTGTCATAAGAACACGAGGATTTATATTTTTGAATCGTTCTATCAATTTATAATACCTGCCTTTGTGATATTTCAGTACCTTGCAGGCAACAGTTCAGGCAGGCTGTAACGAAATTCCGGAAATTGCTGGCATAGTATAGCCTGTCTGAACTGCTGCCCTTGTAGAATTATATCACAGAAACTGTGCTTGGCAATGAGATGCTTGCCATAGCGGATGCTGCTTTGCCTGTGGAGTGAGAAACGCTGCCTAGATATGAACAGATGCATGCCTGGTGTAGTTTTCTGTATTTTGGGGCGGAATCAATAAAAATGACTGGCTTTATTCGGGACTCGATAGTAAAATTTAAACAGATTATCAATTCGAGTATCGCTTATAAGACTTGAACTTTCAAAGGGGGAGAGCTGTATGGCAAACCTGTTGGTCAATAATATCGGATATCTGGTCACCTGCGATGATGATGACCGAATACTGAAAAACGTAAATGTGTCCGTCCGCGACGGGGTCATAGATTATATCGGAAATGAGGAGAGGGCAGCCGATGAAGTGATTGACGGGACAGATATGGTCATGTACCCGGGTCTCATCAATACACATCATCATCTGTATCAGACGTTCAGCCGAAATCTGCCTGAGGTCCAGAACATGGAATTGTTTCCGTGGCTCAAGTACCTTTATGAAATATGGAAGAATTTGGATGAGAAGGTTGTTTATTACAG
>JAFWIM010000038.1 GCA_017514845.1 Lachnospiraceae bacterium | reverse complement strand
TCGCATTATATAGACACTTTATGGTACAATGGATGCGTCGCACGTATTCAGGCTTAACAGGATTTTTCAATGATGCACTCACTTATTTCCAATATAAAAAGAGTCCTTCCCGCAGTTCTTGTCTGCGGTGGACTCTTTGCCGCTTTATATATTTTCCCCGCTGCGGTATCTGCCGATGATAACCTCACAGATCAATCCGCAGAGAGTTCTGTCTCCGCATATACCGAAGACGAAAGCTCCGTCTCCGCCGATGCGGAGGGCGAAAGCGCAGTCTCTCCGCCCGACGAGAGCATTCCGAGCCCCGAGGAGACGATCCATGTCACCCGGGAGGACATGAGACCCGCCGGCATGCTGTACATTTCACAGGGCGAAGCTCTCACGTGGCTCCACAACGCTGTCGGCGTCAGCATCGATTTCGACGGTGCCTACGGCGCGCAGTGCGTCGACCTTCTGAAAGCCTACTATGACTATCTCGGTGTCGGTGCACAGCACGGGAACGCCCAGGACTACAGATCCAATTTTCTTCCGCAGGGCTGGCAGCGCATCGAGGGAGCCGAGCCTCTGCCCGGGGATATCCTCATCTACATCGGCGGGACATACGGTCATGTCGCCGTCTATGAATCGGAATACTCGACCTATCACCAGAATTGGGGTGTACCGTATGTCATCAACATGACGGACAGACCTTATAACGCGATCTCACCCGGCCGCGTCTACTGGGGCGTTGTCCGGCCGTTCTTCCCGGAATATGCCGGTGCCTCTCCTGACTGGATCATAGACAAGCTTGACGATCTCACTCTTGCCGCGCTCCGCTTTCCCGGGACAAGCCCGCAAGCGCGCAGAGACTACGGAGCTCCTCTTCCGTCAGTCTTCGAAATTCACCGGGAGCGAGTTCTCCGTCTAAGATGAGGGATCCCATTTCGAGTCTCTTTAGATAGATCACTTCTTTTCCCAAAGCCTCGAACATGCGCTTGATCTGATGAAACTTGCCCTCACGGATGGTGACCAGAACTTCCGAGATTTCACTGCTTCTTTCTATGACGAGGTCAGCGGGCATACATGTAAAATCCTTAAGGGGAATTCCGCTTGCAAATGCCAGAGCGTCCTCGCGCGTCACCACCCCCCTGATCCGGGCATAGTACTTCTTGTCAACGTGCCGTCTGGGGGACAGCAGCGCATGAGCCAGCTCTCCGTCATTTGTGATGAGAAGCAGGCCTTCCGTGTCCTTATCGAGCCTGCCCACCGGAAAAATATCCTTTCGGCGATCTTCCGGCAGAAGATCAATGACAGTCTTCGTCCTCTTATCGTCTGTCGCGGATATGACGCCCGCGGGTTTGTTCAGCATGTAATAGACAAAGGTCTCATACACAATCTTCCTGCCGAGATAGCACACTTCATCCGTCACAGGATCCACGTTTTTTCCGGGATCCTTTATGACTGATCCGCCGACGGTCACCAGCCCCTTTCGGATGTCTCTTTTCAGTTCGCTTCTTGTTCCGACATTCATGTCAGCCAGATATTTATCGAGTCGCATGGCATCTCTCCATCCATATAGTATAGCCGAAATTCACGCCCTCCCGGGCTTCTTTCTCCGGCCTAAGTCTCTGCTTCCCAGGCATCCGCACGAGTGCAGATCCGCGTCAGCCGGCGCGATCCTCGGTCTCAGTTTTCCGGATTCCCCGTTTGCGCATCTGCTCCGTGTAGAACACATACTGCTGGATGACACCGGCGACATCGCCAAAGCCCGGGAAGGGATTTCTCCCCTCACAGGTATTGTTGATCACTTTCCGTATCCATGTGTCGATCGGGACTCTGGATATCCTGCCGTAGGCATAAAGGCATACGCAGTTGGCGATCTTATTCCCCACACCGTAAATAGTCTTAAGCATGTCGAAAAGCCCCTCGTCGCTGAGTTTCTCCATGGCTGCGAGATCGATCTCTCCGCTTGACACCTTATCCCTCGCGTCACAGATATAGGGGAGGCGGTAGCCGACTCCCGCCGCCTTCAGCATTCCCATCTCTATGCGCATGAATTCACGCGGCGTTGGGAATGTAAACAGGGATTCATAGTCCGTCTCGATCAGATGTCCGCCGAGACGCGCGAGCGTCTCCACGTTGTTCGCGATCGCCGGGATGCTTTTGCGCTGCGAGAGAATGAACGTGATCAGAGTCTCCCACGCATCCTGACGCAGGACCCGGATCCCCTTCCCCGCCTCGACCGCGTCGAGAATATATTCGTTATCAGTCCGGACCGACTGCCTTACCGCCTCATAATTGCGATCCAGGTCAAAATACGGGTGCCATATGTCATGAAAAGTCATTTCATCGCAGGACACCTCATATCTCTTATCGGCATCTTTCCTTATATATAGAACATGATTGCCCGTAATAAAGCGGTACCACCGGTCATTCAGCTCCTTTACCCTGAAGCACTGACCGCTCATTCTGATTTTCTCAAGATCGAAATCATCTTCAATCGTTATAAACATGCTGATCCTCCTAAAAATGTAGTATAAGCCCACTTGGCTTCTATAAATGTGTGCAGGCAGATAAAACAGCATGTTTGAAGATCATGCCTTCCGCAGAATGCGTTTGATAGGTGTTTACATTATATCATTTGCACACGGATTCTCAACCCGCAGTTTCAGCTTAACGGTTGATTTTCCGCTGATAGGCAAATATAATGTAGAGTGGACTAAAATAAGTCTGTAATTCTAAAGAAAGGAGCCAGACAGATATGAAAAACGGCGGCAGAAGCAGCGGACGTGATTCCGGCGATATCGGTGAACCTCCGGAACCTTTATGGGTCTGGTCTTCTCTTTATCGGTAATACCGGATATGTTCTGCCTCTAACCGTTCTAAAAAAACGAAACGCTGCACAAGATCCGCAGATACCGTCGGATCCGCAGTGTATTAAGACGGAGGTAAGATATTGAATAATGCAGATTTCTTTGAGACATACGGGTTCTCTATTGAGGATCTGAATGAACTTCTCAAAACAAAACAGTACAGACAGCTGCGGGAAAAAATCAACGATGTTAATGAAGTCGACCTTGCCGAATTCATAGAAGACCTCGACCATGAGCAGAGACTGCTCGTGTTCCGCATGCTGCACAAGGACAATGCGGCGGATGTATTCGCCAACCTGCCTGTCGAGGTACAGGCACAGATCATCATCTCGATCACCGACACCGAGCTTAAATCCATCGTCGATGAGCTCTATGTCGACGATGCGGTCGATATGTTGGAGGAACTGCCGGCGACAGTCGTAAGGCGAGTCCTGAAGAACGCGACGCCGGAGACCCGCAAACTCATCAATCAGTTCCTGAAATACCCGGAAGATTCCGCCGGTTCGATTATGACGGCGGAGTACCTGTCCCTGAAGAAGGAGATGCGCGTACTCAACGCGTTCGACTATATCCGCACGCACGGACAGGATTCCGAGACGATCTACGTCCTTTTCGTCACGGACAATGAGCGTCATCTGGAGGGTGTCGTAACGGTCAAGGATCTCCTGATGCATCCCTATGAGACACGCATCTCGGATATCATGGATGACAATATCATCAAGTGTACGACGACGGACGACCAGGAAGAGGTCGCGGAACTCTTCAACAGGTACGACCTCATCTCTCTGGCCGTCACCGACCAGGAGAACCGTCTTGTCGGTATCGTCACGATCGACGATATCGTCGACGTCATGGAAGACGAGGCGACAGAGGATATCGAAAAGATGGCCGCTATTCTCCCGACAGATAAATCCTACTTCCAGACCGGCATCTTCGAGACCTGGAAATCCCGCATCCCCTGGCTGATGCTCCTCATGGTCAGCGCCACATTTACGGGCGTCATCATCAACAACTTTGAAAATGCCCTCGCGACCTGCGTCGCCCTGACCGGCTTCATCCCCATGCTGATGGATACGGCCGGCAACTGCGGCAGCCAGGCTTCAGTCACTGTCATCCGTGCGCTCTCTCTGAATGATGTCGAATTCTCGGACCTGATCAAGGTCCTATGGAAAGAATTCCGCGTCGCATTCTTCTGCGGAGCGTCGCTTGCCATGGTCAACTTTGTAAAGATCTTTCTCATTGATCGCACGCTGTTCCATAACCCGTCGATCACGGTCATGGTCGACCTGGCCGTCTGTGTGACCCTGTTCGTCACGGTCATCTGCGCAAAGCTCGTCGGCTGTTCGCTGCCGATGATCGCGGAGAAATTCGGATTTGACCCGGCTGTCATGGCATCGCCGTTCATCACAACGATTGTCGACGCGGTGTCGCTGCTGATCTATTTCTCATTTGCGCGCGTGCTGCTCGGCATCGGATAAAGCCACCGCCTGCAGAGTCAAAGGGCATCTCACACTGAGTTCAAGAACGCAGTCTGATCGGATATAACGAGTCCGGTCAGGCTGTTTTTCTGTCTCCACTTTCGCGCATAAGAGTTACAATCTGTTGGCAGTAAATTCCCACAATTTGACTAAAACTTAAAGTAATTTCCTACTGTAATTGACAAATTTCACAAAAGCCTTTATATTTTATAGTAGAAAGTCTGCAGTCCGAACTATGCAAAAAATCAGGCAAAATCACGATTTTTACCGTTTTTTTGTCACCGGACAGGCTGCAGGTATTTTGGAAAACGTTAAGAATTAAGGGACAGTACACTGTCCCGGAATGGAGGGATGCAATATGTATTTAGATGATTACAAACGCTGGCTCGCCGCTGACCTCGAGGACCCGGATCTGAAGCCGGAACTCCTTAAGATCGCTGATGATGACGAGGCAATTAAAGAGCGCTTTGCAGTGTCTCTTGCTTTCGGAACAGCAGGTCTCCGCGGAACACTCGGTGCCGGAACCAACAGAATGAATATCTGGGTCGTCCGTCAGGCTACGCAGGGTGTTGCCAACTGGGTCAAGACACAGGGCGGTAATCAGACAGTCGCAATCGCGTATGACAGTCGCTTAAAGAGTGATGTCTTTGCGAAAGAAGCAGCCGGCGTTCTCGCAGGCAACGGAATCAACGTTCGCATCTATGACGCTCTCATGCCGGTACCGGCTCTGAGCTTTGCAACTCGTTATTATGA
>JAFWIM010000004.1 GCA_017514845.1 Lachnospiraceae bacterium | reverse complement strand
TCTTTCTCGCGCTCACGGTCCCGCTTGGCTTTCGCTGCATTCTGCCTTGCACTCGATGTAGATGCAGAGGTCATGTTTCTTCTGGCCGCTCTTGCGGACTCCTCATAATCATCTATATCGTCATCATCTTCGAAATCATCTTCTTCATCGTAGAATTCGTCGTCATCGTAATCATCGTTAAGTCTGATTGCGTCAAGAAATCTATCAAAAAATCCCATGTTTCGATCTCCGTTCTTATTTCTTCGAATAATCTCTCTCACCGAAAATGCTGGTACCGACCCGGATCATGGTAGAACCCTCTTCGACAGCAATTTCGTAATCGTTGGACATGCCCATGCTGAGGGCACCCACTGTTACATTATCGAGTTTTTTATCTTCTATGTCAACACTTAAATTTCGTAAATTGCGGAAGTATATGCGGTCTTCCTCGGGATCTGCTACGTAAGGCGCACTGGTCATAAGCCCTGTGACTCTGATGTGGGGCAAATGCGAAATTTTTTCAATGAGCTCTTCCGCGTCTTCCGGGCGTACTCCGTATTTTGTATCTTCACCTGCCACATTGACTTCTATGAGGACAGGAATGACGCGGTCATGTTTTGCAGCCTCTTTTTCAATCGTCAGGGCGAGCTCATAGGAATCAACGGAATGGATCATCGCGATGTATTCGGCGATATATTTAACCTTGTTGCGCTGCAGATGACCGATCATGTGCCAGCGGATATCCTTTGGCAGCGCTTCATGCTTTGCGCGAAGTTCCTGAATATAGTTCTCGCCGAAATCCCGCTGACCGGCTGCGTAGAGCTCCTCGATCATCTCGTTCGGCTTGGTCTTGCTGACCGCGACCAGCGTGACTTCCTCCGCTGACCTTCCGGACCTCCGGCAGGCCTCTTCCACGTTCTTCTGTACAGTTTTAAGGTTATCAGCTAACATTGCTCTTTCCTTTCCATGCTGCTTCTATACGCATTAGCTGCTTGTTAAGGCAGTTTTCACTTTATATCCGGAAGTAAAGCATCTTTCATCTTGAGAAAAATCATGCTGTAATGTCAGATTCTCTGACATCGCTTCCGTTCTTGACAATATAGTCGAACTGGGATATTCCGTAGCGGGTACCTGCTTCGACCAGGCAGTATTCCTCGTTCTTGTCGATAATATTTACCTTGCGGAACACGGCGTAGCCCTTGTTCATATTGTAGACGCCCTCGAGGGTGCTTGTCTGGCGGACGATGAACCGGTCCTGAGAGGTCCCGTCCTTTATTATGATATCTCCCTCTTTAAAGTCGGTGCTGTCCACATAATACTTGTCGTCACGCTTGTCATAGAGAGTGGTCGTGGTGAAGACAGTCATCTCTTTGCCTGTGTTGTCTTTCGTGACTTTCAGGAAACCGACAGATCCGGTGTCTCCGCCCTTTGTAGAGTACGATACCGGGATCGTAAAGAACTCTTTCGAGACAATGGCAGTGACCGGCACTTTGAGCCCGGTCGACGTGTTGGTCACCAGCTCGATATCGATGAAGCGGTTGTCTACGTAGCGAAGCATGCCTGTAGAAAAATCGAGCTTGCCGTAGTAGCTGCCGTCATCCATGGTCAGGATCGAGAAGTCGGCCAGCTGTGTGACTCCGTCACTCAGGAACTTGACTCTGATCTGACTGCGGTCCGTGAGCTGTACGATCTGCTTTGATGTAAGGGGGATGATGAGCGACCAGTTCTCGGACGTGATCAGCTTATACACGTTCTGACCGGCTTTAATCTGTCCCTGCGTCTTCAGGTCCTGTTCAGAGTAGGATTTCTGATCCAGATCAGACGCCTTTATATTACTGAGATCATAGGTCTCATAACCGTCCAGCGTATAGGAGACGATTCCGTCGGCAGGGGATGTGCTGATGGTCTGTGATCCGATCGTCATTGCGCTGGATCCGGCATATTTCTGGTACTCTTCCGTCATCTCGACCGTGTTGTCGAGAACATCGCCCTCCACTTTATACTTGAATGAGTATGTATCGTGAAAATTGACGGGATCGAAGTTCACAGAGAAATTCTGCGCATCCTGGCGGATGCTGTCGAGCATTGCCGCGGACAGCTCTGTCGTCGCCTCGGTGTTCCTTGCGGAACTCACTGAGTATACGGCTCCGTACTGCTTGACACGTGTGTTGGCTCTTGCGTAATAGGTCACATACCCTGCGGAATCAGCTGTGACCAGCTGCTCTTCTCTGATCGCGAGCCCGGTGTAAGTCCTGTTCTTGGCAAGAGGACCGGAGGTCACCTGGAAGGATTTTACATGGCTGGTCGTGAGATACAGCACAAGACTGATGACAATATAAAGAAAAACAGCACCGAAAATAACGGTCCCGATACTTGGCGTAAAATTCTGCCAGATCGGCGGCCGCTCCGGCCGCTCCGGTCGTCTCTTTTTTGTGTTGCCGCTCCGAAAATAATTCAAACCATTCCTCCGTGTTTTCAAGTAGGGGCTGCCGCATATACATGCGACAGCCCCGTGATAGTAACTATGTAATTCTGCCGCCGGATCTTACAGCGCTGCTACGACTTTCTCCTTGAGTTCCGGGACCAGTACATCCACATCAACTGATACCGAGATATAGAAATCAATGTCGAATGCCGTACTCACGGCATCAAGCTCGCGAATCGTATCATTGATCTCATCAATGTCATCCTCATCAAGCTTTGTGCATTTAAGAAAACCGTCGAGATACATTTCCTGAAGATCGTGGTCCTGGGAAATAATACCGCAGACAAAGCCAACGAACTGTTCGCTGTTCGTAATCGGGAAACGGGAGACATCAATCAGACGAATATTCCTGTGAAGGTCATACATGTGTTTGCTGCTCTTGTCGAGATATACAACGCTTCCGGTTGCTTCCTTGATGGAGCTGTTCGCCTTCGCAAGAATCTCTGTTGTCTTTCCCTTTCCTTTTTTACCAACAATTAAACGAACCATATCCGTTTTCCTCCTTTATTAAGTTCTAAGCTGTTCTCCCCACATGTGAGATTGTCCGGTCATACCGGCGCCGTGTTCTCACTCAGGGGCGGAATCTAAAGTGTTGCATTAACTGGTTGATATATTAATTATAGAATATTGCGCTATAAAAAACAAGGTCAGATTGTCTGTCCGGTCTTCACCCTGTCTTAATGGTTTGATCCGGCTACTCATTGATCTCCGCGAGCAGCTGATTCATATCCGTGTAGAGGTCCTCGGTCGTCTTGGCTCCCACGATGATGGAAATATAGGGCTGACCGAAGGCGTTCTGCGACATGATTGCAAGGCAGTGACCGGCAGCGTTTGTCGTTCCTGTCTTTCCGCCAAGGACGACCACGTTCTTCGGCGGTTTTGTCTCACCTGTCAGATACTGGTCAGTCGCGTCGAAGTTAATATTCTTCTCGTTACCGTCCTTATCCGTGAAGTTCAGGTTATAGACAGGAATCTGCATGATGCTCTTGAAATCGCTGTAACTGACGGCCTCATTGAGCATGAGGTAGATATCATAGACCGTCGTATAGTGGTCTTCACTGTGGAGACCTGTCGGATTTACGAAATGTGTCCCGGTAGCGCCGATCTCCTGAAGCTCGCTGTTCATCATTTTCACGAATTTTTCTGTCGATCCGCCTATATGCCGGGCGAGCGCCATGGCACAGTCGTTGCCGGAGTGGACCAGCACGCCGCAGAGGAGCTCACGGACCGTGACCTTGTCTCCGATCTTCAGGCCGACGACCTGAGAGCCCTGCTCCAGTTCGAGATCGCGCCAGTTGATCGTGACAGTCTCGTCCAGGTCTCCGTATTTGAGCGTAACGATGGCTGTCATGATCTTTGTGATCGATGCCGGATAGATCTTATCGTACATGTTCCTCGAAAAGAGGATTTCCCGCCCTTCCAGATTGAAGAGCGCGCCGGATTCCCCTTCCTTGAGGTTGATATTTTCGTTTCCGATGTCGTCTTTGCCCGTGCAGATCGTGTAGGTAAAGGCCTTGTCCGTCTCGAGTGCTGCCTCGGTCGTGGTCTGATAGGCCATCGTCTCATTGGAATACCGCATCGGCATGGGCAGATCATCGGATTTATGGATAATGTACACGGCTGTGAGACCCGCTATGATGCCGACGAAAAGAATACCGAGGAGAATGACGGTCGCAAATACGCGCCGACTCCTGCGCATACTCTTTCCGAGTCTGTGCAGAGCGCCTTTGATGTTGGCGAGGGTCGTCGAGCCGGCATAGCGCAATGCCTTCGCGACCTTACTGTTTTTCCATCTGCTGTTTTTCTTCTTTTTTCCCTTCTTTCCGCCTTTTTTCTTAGCAGGCTTTTTTCCTGCGGGACGTTTCTTTTTTACTGCAGGCCTGGGAGCTTCCCCCTGAGGGGGCTCTTCATGGAGCTCATCCCCGGAATCCGGCTCTTCCTGTGAAATATCCGGTTCGGAATCTTCCGGCTGCAGAACGCCCTTTGCGGTATGATCCGCCTGACTGCCGTTAGAAGCGGTCGGTGCATCTTCGGCGGAAGGGCTGTCAACGACCGGATCGGCAGGACTGCCGTCGGCCGCCGGAAAGACGATGTCCTCGTTAAGTGTTGTGTTTTCAAGCGTATCAGCCATAGTATAAGCGCCTCCTCGTATCTTCCTTGCGGCGTCTTCGCGGCTTTGCCACCTGTATCCGGGTCTGAAGACCCACATTTAGGACCATCCCCATGCCTATATATAAGCTGACAAGTGAGGTCAGGCCGTAGCTGACGAACGGCAGCGGCGTGCCGGTGTTCGGAAGCATTCTCGTCGCGACTCCTATGTTGATGAAACTCTGTATCGCGACGATGGAGGCTATGCCGCAGCATAGCAGTTTACCCGAGAGATCTTTCGCCTTTCTGCTCGTGATCAGACATTCGAGGACAATGAGCAGAAGAAGGATAATAATGCCCGCGCTTCCCAGGAAGCCGAGCTCCTCTCCCGCTACCGCAAAAATGAAGTCGGTCTGGACTTCGGGAATAAAGTTTCCTTTATTGGCAGAAGAAACATCCGAATTGTTCAGTCCCTTGCCGGTCAGCATGCCGCTGCCGATCGCGGTGACCGAGTTGTTCTGCTGAGTTCTGTCGTCGTTGTACTCGTCCAGATCCGGGTTGAGGAAAGCCATGATTCGCTGGCGCTGGTAATCGCGGATCAGGTGCTGATTCGGCTGAGTGACTATGGCCATAAAGCCGAAGCCGAGCACGATGATGACCGTGAGGACGGCACCGATGATCTTGTAGCTCAGACCTGCAACGTAATACAGAATACTGAAAATGACGGTGATCGTCAGAGTGTTTTTAAGGTCCGGCTGCAGGAAGACCAGGATCAGCGGAAAACCTATGAGGCCTGCCGTCCGAAGGATCATTCTGGGCTTGTTCACATCATTTTCATTCTCCATGAGATATTTGGAGAAAAAGACGACCAGAATGATCTTGGTGAGCTCAACGGGCTGGAAACGCAGGCCCGCGATCGTGATCCATCTCGTCGCTCCGCCTGCATTGTAGCCGAGGACGATGACCAGAAGGAGAAGCAGGATGTTGAAGCCGTAGCCGATCCAGTAGAAGTTCATGATCCAGGAAAAATCCGTCAGGGATATGATGAACATGATGGAG
>JAFWIM010000037.1 GCA_017514845.1 Lachnospiraceae bacterium | reverse complement strand
TTCTTGGCTTTAGCCTGTTGAGCGAAATGGAGTTTTTCGTTGTTCCGAAAAATGGAATGAGCGAAACAAAAAACCACCTGCTATGCAGGTGGAACCCAAAAAGTTATACAATTGATCACCTTTCCGTCTACAATATAGGTGTTCAGGCCATATTGTAAGAAAGGAAAGGTGATCTAGATGGCGACAAAAGCGAATGCATTAGCACACACGAAGTGGTTATGCAAATACCATATCGTCTTCACTCCAAAGTATAGACGAAAAATAATTTACAATCAATACAAGAAAGATTTGGCACAAATACTTCATGATCTCTGTGCCTATAAAGGTGTCGAGATTATAGAAGGGCATCTTATGCCAGACCACGTGCATATGCTGGTCAGTATACCTCCAAAATACAGTGTGTCACAGTTCATGGGGTATCTGAAAGGTAAAAGCGCACTAATGATGTTCGACAGGCATGCAAATCTCAAGTATAAGTTTGGGAATCGACATTTTTGGTCAGAAGGATATTATGTCAGCACGGTAGGGCTTAATGAGGCCACCATTAAGAAGTATATCCAAGATCAGGAAAGAGCGGATATCATAAAAGATAAGTTGAGTGTAAAAGAATATGAAGACCCTTTTAAGGGTCACGGCCAGTAATACGAACGTCCCTTTAGGGACTGCTACGAGTCAAGAGCAATAGGGCTTGAACGAAGCTGTGCGGCTGCAAGCGAAGAGCGAGCAGACGCACAGCTGAAAGAGAAAGCCAGCGCCTTGAGACGCTGGCCTGGTAACAACGGCTTATAGCCGTGAGCAAACCACCCGTTTTACGGGTGGTCCTGACTCGTGATTTTTGTATACAGGAAGTTACATTAAATGACAAAAAAGTCTTTCCTTTAACACGGTAACGTGGTAGTATGTTAACTGACTAACGTCACATATTATTTGGAGGAACATTATTTATGAAAAAGAAACTTGCACTTATTATGGCGATGATGTTGATTCCGGCTTCTCTTATGGGCTGCGGACAGGGTTCAGCTGCTGGGGCAGCCGCAGAACCGGCATCGGCAGAGTCAACTGTTGCAGCTGATGCCGGGGCAGAGACTACCGAGGGCGGCGGCGCATACGTCTTCCTCGATGAGGACCTCGGCGTTGAGTCCTATGCAATCGGTTTCCGTGTCGGCGACGAAGAACTGGCAGAGACAGTCAGCGGCGCGGTACAGGCTCTGGTCCTGAACGGCACATATGATGCAATCGGTGAGAAGTATCCGGAAATCAAAGATTACCTGTGCCTCAAAGCAGATGACATTGATGCGTCCACACTTCCGGCAGAGGGGTCCGGAGATCCGAGCTTTACATTCAAGCACGGCTTTGACCTTGACTATCCGCCGTACTCCTATCGCCAGGACGACGCGACCGTCGGTGGTTTTGACGTTGAGCTCTGCCAGGCAGTCTGCGATTACCTCGGCTGGGGATATGAGCCGGTCCCGTTCAACTGGGATGCCAAGGATATGGAACTGAACGCGGGCAGCTGCGACTGCATCTGGTCCGGATTCACCAAGGAAGGCCGCGAGGACGATTACACATGGGGCATCACATACTCCAACAACACCCAGGGTATCCTTGTACCGGCTGATTCTGACATCAAGACACTTGCAGACCTCTCCGGTAAGATCGTAGGTGTTCAGACTGCGACATCCGCTTATGACATGCTTGAGGATTCTCAGAAGGAGCTGGCTGATACATTTGCAGAGCTCAGAGTTTATGAGACTTATACAATCGCTTACAACGATCTTAAGGCCGGCGCAATCGATGCGATCGCGATCGATATGACCGCAGGTTCCTTCCTGATCGCCGATGATAAAGCGTAAAAACTGCAAGATCGGTAAGAACAATCAGGTATTCCTGAAAGAGTAAAATAATAGCATCGGGCCGGTGCAATCGGCCCGTGCTTTTTTACGTTATATGAGGGTGGAGCGTTAAAGTGCAAATGACGCTGAACCAAATCTGAGAGGAGATACGTTATGACCTTATCCACTATGTTGTCTGCCATGGGCGAGGGCATGCTGCGCTCGTGCGCAATTTTCTTTCTGACTATTTTGTTTTCCATGCCGCTCGGCATGGTGATCATGTTCCTGCGCCGATCCCGCCTCAGGCTGGTCAGCGCTATCACCAAGGTCTATATTGCCATTATGCGCGGCACACCGCTCATGCTGCAGCTGCTCATGTGGTATTTCGGTCCGTATTATCTGTTCGGTATGTCGATCAGAGGCTATCGCTTCCCGGCAATCATCATCGGATTCTCGATGAACTACGCAGCTTACTTCGCTGAAATCTATCGCGGAGGTATGGAAACGATCCCTCAGGGCCAGTATGAGGCTGCTGAGGTCCTGGGCTACAGCAAGACGCAGACCTTCTTTAAGATTATTCTTCCGCAGGTAATCAAGGCTATTCTTCCCTCAGTGACAAATGAGATCATCACTCTGGTCAAAGATACGTCTCTTGCATTTACACTGGCCTACAATGAGATGTTCTCCCTTGCGAAGCAGATCGCCGCGTCTCAGACTTCCTTCACCCCGTTCATCATCGCGGGTGTGTTCTACTTCATAGCAAATTATGCTGTTGCCTTCATCATGGAGCGCATTGAGAAAGCACTTGACTATTACAAATAAGGAAGGAGAACGATAGAAATGATCTTAGAAATGAACGGAATCAAAAAATCTTTCGGCGATCTTGAAGTCTTAAAAGATATCAGCTTCAACGTCGATTCCGGCGAGGTCGTCAGCGTCATCGGTCCTTCCGGTTCCGGTAAGAGTACGCTTCTTCGCTGCGCGACATTCCTCGAGACAGTCGATGCAGGTCAGATCACCTATATGGGAAAATCCGCCGTCACGACGAACGCGGAGGGCAGAGCCCACTATGTTCCTCGCGCTGAACTGAATCAGATCAAGAGATATTTCGGACTGGTGTTCCAGCAGTTCAATCTCTTCCCGCACTATTCGGTACTCAAAAATATCACGGATGCTCCGATCCATGTGCAGAAGCGGCCTAAAGATCAGGTCCACGCGGAGGCTATGGAGCTCCTTCGGAAAATGAATCTTGAGAACCGCGCTGACGCGTATCCGTGCCAGCTTTCCGGCGGTCAGCAGCAGCGAGTCGCAATCGCGAGAGCCCTTGCTTTAAAGCCGGAGATCCTCTTCTTCGACGAGCCGACCAGTGCCCTCGATCCGGAGCTCACCGGTGAAGTCCTGAAGGTCATCCGGCAGCTGGCGGAAGAGAAGATGACGATGGTCGTTGTCACGCACGAGATGCCATTTGCCCGCGCGGTCAGCAACAGAGTCATCTTCATGGACAAGGGCGTTATTGTTGAGCAGGGAGATCCGGAAGAAGTATTCGGCAATCCGCAGCAGGAGCGCACGGTCCAGTTCCTGCGCAATTATCAGCGATGAAAGTGGATTATACAGTCCTCGATCCTACCGGGAACATAACGATTCTCGTGACAAGTCCTGTGGAAATCTCTCTCCAGCCGCCTGTCGCCTCAAAGCTTATGGAGCTTGTGCCGGAGGCCGAGCAGGTCGGCTTTCTGTCCGAGGCAGAAGGCTGTGACATCGCGCTTCGCATGGCGGGCGGAGAGTTCTGCGGAAATGCGTCTATGTGCGCAGCCGCGTATTATGTCAATGAAGAAGGGTTGAATACGTGTCAGGTGACTCTCCATGTATCGGGGGCAGAAGGACCTGTTGCGGCCGAGATTGAAAAGCTTCCTGACGGGAAGTGGCGCGGGACTGTGAATATGCCGCGCCCACAAAAATTGGAATTCATAGATTTGCCCGGAGCGGGAGAACTCCCGGTGGTGTCATTTGACGGAATCTCTCATGTGATCTATGAAGTATCAGGTTCGAAGCCTTCGGGCAGTTGCCCGGATGTGAATTCTGCCCCTGATACGTCAGCAAGTCATTTTGAGGCTGATAACAAGTTGGATACACTTCCAATTTCGCGGGCTGAGGCGGAAGCCCTGGCCTATGATTGGTGCCGGTATCTCGGCGTCGATGCGCTTGGCATTATGTTCCTCAATGCCGAGTCATCGTCTATGAAACCTCTCGTGTACGTGCCTGCGGCGGGCACCCTTTTCTGGGAGAATTCCTGCGCGAGCGGAACGACTGCCTGCGGAGCCTACGTAGCGGGCAAGTCCGGCAGGCCGGTCTCGATGTCGCTTCGTCAGCCCGGCGGCAGTCTTGAGATCAGAGTCAGTGAGGACGGATCGTTTGGGCTTTCGGGGACGGTTCTTTTCATGTGTTCCGGCAGCGCCGAAATCATCATTTGATGATCCAGCATCAGTGGCGGACGAAAATAGGAGATTATCTGGAAACTCGAGTGAAAATAACAAAAAAGATCGGTCATCAGCCAGGTGCAATTTAATGCACGAGACTGATGACCGATTTTGTCGTTCTACTGGCCCTGCAGAGTGCAAATTTTATCTCTGACTCAGAAATCTTGTGACGTAAGTCTGGATACGCGCGCAAAGTGACATTCGCCTTCATCGTAACAGTTCATGCAGGCTGCTCTAAAAGTTCGTTTCCCGGCAGCAAAACATCCATCTTCGTGAGAAAAGCATTGCAGATCCGACCGAGAGATCAAAAACGCGAATGCGTTTTTTAGCTCACAGGGTAGGATCTGCGCTTTTCGATGAAGATGATGTTTTGCTGCCGGTTTTTGAAGTCGGGGCAGCCTGCCTGAACTGTCACACCTTTTCCAAATCTTCCGCAAACGCCACCGAAAATCTCCTCGCGGCATCCGCATACATATGGCCGTCCCAGTCCGCAAAGAGCTCAGAGTCCGTGAACTCGCGCCTTGCTTCGAGCAGATCACCACCGGTGTAATTCATGTAAGTGAAATCGTACGTCTTGCTGAGAGCCTCCATCTCCGCGCCGGCGGATGCGTAGCTCGCCTCATTGGCAGCCAGCGTCTCTGCAGGGACCGGTGTCGTCACGACGACGAGCTCTATGCCTTCACGGCTGCAGAACTCCGCGATGCGGATGAAATAGTCCCTGGCTTTGTCCTGGATCATGTCATCGGACCAGTCGCGGGGGATGATTTCATCTTCCCACTTGCCGGGCTTTACGGCAATGAAACCGTCCGCCTCGACCGTCTGGGTGGCGGAATCGAAGGTTCCCGTGCCGAAGTTTTTGTAATCGTCACTTCTTTTTACAAACAGATTCCGCTCAATGTCGGAGAG
>JAFWIM010000003.1 GCA_017514845.1 Lachnospiraceae bacterium | reverse complement strand
GAATTCCCTTACAATGGTCCAGGAATATATCCGGGGCCAGTAAGTTTGATCCGGCATTCACCCACGCCCATGCGGTGCGGCAGCTCCTATGGACGTGGTACTCTGCTGCTACGCTTCATAGATTTCACCGTAGCGGGTGATATGGTCAATCGCAGCTGGATAAATATTCATAATAAGTCAATCCTTTCCGTCATCAAATCAAGTGCCCCGTGCGCTTTTCATCCAATAACGGTACAGCCATGCGCAGCCAATCAGGAGCACTATCTCCTTCAGCACAATAGCATTTCACTCATCCATAAATGTTACTTCACCGGTCTCTATATCGTACATAGCACCGATGACTCTGAGTCCCTCTTCCTCCTCATCGAGCTGTATGACAATACTGGATTCAATCAGATCGATGCTTCGCCTGACATTGAGGCAGCTTGCCTTATAGGGATCCGTCTCATCGCCGATGGCAGCCCTGATCTCATCGGTTATGAAGCGAATATACCCTTCCGGAGAGTGGTTAATAGCTGCATCGACAGCCCCGCAGTGCGTGTGCCCCATAACGACGATCAGATTCACTCCAAGGTGAAGGGCTGCGTACTCGATACTACCGAGCTGATGGTTATCAATTACGTTGCCGGCGACTCTTATAATGAAAAGATCACCGATTCCGGCCTGGAAAATGGCCTCCGGGATCACTCTGGCGTCTGAGCATGTGACGATCAGCGCGTATGGGTGCTGTCCGTTCCGGTAGGTGTCTTCGCGAATAGCCTGAGATATATCTCCGATTTCCCGTTTTGCCTGCAGATATTTCCTGTTTCCGTCCTTCAGCATTTGAATTTCTTTCATGGTCATCTTTCTCCGTAAATATTCTAGTATCTGTAAAAGCCGGGGCGACTCCGTCTGCTCCGCCGCACAGAGTACAGCAAAACGGAGTCAAGTCATTTTCATATAAATTATATAGCAAAGGACGGTTCTTTTCACGTGTAAAATCCCACGTGGAAAGAACCGTCCCTAATTCATCACTGTATATCAAGTATAAGCCCGAAACCTGTCAGATCAAGAATCTCACGCACACCCTCACTCACATTGATCAAAGTCATGCTGCCGTCCTTCGCCTTCATCTCCTTCAGAGACGCGATCAGGATCCTGAGACCTGCCGATGAGATATACTCAAGATTTTCCAGGTCATAGACAAGCTCCGTGACATCGCCAAGCGCGCCCAGGATTTCTTTCTGAGCACCGGGTGCCGCAGAAGTATCCAGCCTGCCCGAGAGCGCGACCATAAGCTTTCTGCCCTCCTTCAAAGCGGAGATCCAGAGACCTTTTGCCGCGACCGTATGCACGACCGGCTCGCTGTCTGCTGCCGCAGGATCATATGTCACCGTATATTTTCTCAGCATGACGAGCGGTGAAAGGTTCTCCTTAAAATCGCGCAGGTGCGGCTCGCCGATATCATTCATTATGTTAACTGTAAGGATTCCCCGCTCGGAGTTGCGCTTTGCGTCGAGCCAGTATGCAAATTCATTTATGCCCTCATACTCGGACTTAGCCCCGTAGAACGTTCCGATGACATTGGAAGCATCAATCCGCTCATTTATCACATAGGCAACGCACTCGTCGTCGACTTTGATCAAAAAACCGTACAGGGACTTGAAAGCTTCAGGAAACGCATCCCAGGAATCCAGCACGAAGAGCAGTCCGTTCTCAAAGAAATTGGCTGCCTCGCTGTCCGAAATGCTGCTCTCTATGTCCTCCTCGGTCTCTGTCTGGAATTCCCGGAGTTCATCAAATACGTCCGGCGAAAACTCCTCGATCGTGTACTCATAGTTCTCCTGGAAAACATTGCGGTAACGGCGGAACTGCTCCAATGTCCCGCTCTCCGGGTCCTTCAGCCTGTCCATCGAAAGAATATAGTCCCAGCTGTCCCGGTCCTCAGTGATCGTGACCGCACCGCCAAGTTTTTTCTTCCACAAGTTGGCAAGATATTCCGGCACCAGTCTGAACGTCGTTCCGGCAGGGACATTCTTTTCAAATACATCCCTCCAGTCCACAGCATCCCAGTCGCCCATTGGTGCTGCCCAGTACTCGCTGTCACCGAACAGGACCTTATGCCAGCACAGGTCTGCCTCATAGCCGCGAAGAATGTCCATGTTGTCGTTCTCCTCGGTGATGACCCTGAGAGCAAATATCTTAAGGGGTGAGAGATCCGATGGAATCTGGATGCTTTTACCCAGGTACTCTGAGTAGCGGGCTGTGTCGTCGAAATCGAATCCTTTAAATCTGATCATACGGAATATCCTCCAGAAAAAATCTTCCTTTAGTTTAGACGAAAACCGGAAATACTGCAAGTATGTATGAAAAAAGCTGCCTCACCATGGTATCTTCTCTATAATAAGACGCCATGATGCGGCAGCTTCACATATTAGTCCGAACCCGGCAGGCAAGTTCCCTCACTGAAATAGCTTTCAGCGAAACACAGTGCAGGGAACCGACACGCGATAAGGTATGTCAGCGCATCCTGCCTGCAATGGACATATTCACCGCACCCTGATAAATCAGAGCGATACCGACCAGACGCACAATCATATTGGTCAGCCGGAAGGGATCGAGCAGGATCATCACGCCGAACACGATACCGGCAATGATGAGCATCGTCTGAGCCGTTGTTCTTCTGCCTCCCTGGGCAAGTGCGGAGATCGAACTGATCAAAAGAATGATGCCGCACAGGATATTGACATATGATATTACAGAGCGCGGGCTGCGGACGAACCATATTCCCACAAGAAGTATGAGCACAGGACCGATGATCTGCGCATCCACACCGAAGCGCATGCTGCTTATGATTCCCATGACACCGCTGATGACCAGAAGCCATCCGCCTATTCTTACGACACTCGTCAGAGCGTAAGTCGGAGTCAGAAGGAACATGATGCCGAGGAGCACCAGCAGAACTCCGCTCAAAAGATTCTGATTGCGAACGATTTTTCTGAAATCCATAGTATTCTCCTCCTGTTTTGTAAGATTAAACTCTACACACTGAATACTGTCAGTTACACCGACATGTCATATTCTCAGGTAGAAGTTTGCGTTCCTAAGAATCATTAACATTATATCACGTTTTTTTCGCTGTACAAAAATACACAGAAATTTCATAATTCGGTACTTGAATACCGACTTTGGCTGTGATATTATGCTCCTGGATAAAAGGGAGTAGCGGCCGGCAGCGCTGGAGCGAATACCGTCAGGACGGTGCCTAAAGCACCCGGTGAGCATTGACAGCGAGACTTTTATCATGACATGTGATCATGATAAAGGTCTTTTTCTATATCATGACCACAGGATCCGCCGTTAGAATCAGGCACATAAAGGAGGACAAAGACATGTTAGGTGCAATCATTCTTATTATTCTGTTTTTCAGTGTTTTAAAGATCGGATTAAAACTTGCATGGAGCGCAATGAAAATCGTTTTCGGCTTAGGACTTTTCTTCTTCTGCCCGCTGCTCTTCATTATAGCTGCAGCAATGGGAATGTTCGGAAGCATGCTGATCCCGATCATAATCATGATCGTACTGTTCACATTCGGATTTATCCGAGTATAATGAAAAATCTTTGCAGTGCTGTCCACTGAGTACAAGAGGCGGCCGCGTCAAGAAACGCGGCCGCCTCGAATTATATTCAGGTCTCGCTTCGCCATGAGCGGCGGAGATCATTTTCCATTTACATATCTTCATCCGGCAGCTTTCGGAAGAACATCCATCCGAGAAGGACCGTCAACGGAAGGGCAAGTACCTGGGCTACAGGCTGGGCTTCCTGAATTCCGGAAAGACCCCTCAGCTGTGTCAGTATGAGCAGGGCAGGGATAAATATGAGACCGTTCCTAAGCGCGCTGAGAAGCGTCGCCCCCATTCTCCTTCCGGTGCTCTGATAGAGCATCTCGGTCGACATGCAGGGCGGCAGGCAGATCAGCGAGAACATCTGAAGCTTAAGGGCTCTCGTCCCTATCCCGATGACCTCCGGGTCATCCCTGAAGAGGCCGATCATAGTTTCAAGATTCAGCAGCACTATCGATGCTCCGATGAGTATGACACAGGTCATCATGATGATCGTCGTCTTGTAACCCTGACGAAGTCTCCTGTATTTTTTCGCGCCGTAATTGAAACCACTGACAGGCTGGAAGCCCTGACCGATGCCAAGCCCGATGGAGATGACGAAAAAGGAGATTCTCGAGACGATACTCATGGCTGCCACAGCCGCATCGCCGTACACGGCAGCGTTAGTATTCAGAAGGACCGTGGTGAAGGAATTGAGCCCCTGACGGAGAAGACTCGGAAAGCCCGTCGCCATGATATTGGCGGGCAGTGCAATGTTGTGCCAGCTCACATTGGATAAGGACAGGCGGCTCTCGGTGCGGTTCGTCATGAACATGCCGAGAAGGATCCCGAAACTCACGATCTGGCTGAGGCAGGTCGAAAGCCCGGCACCCGCGATGCCCATGTGCATAGCGAACATTAAGATCGGATCACCGGCCATGTTGAGAATGGCCCCGGTCATAAGGCCGATCATGCCAAGCGCAGCCTTGCCTTCGTAGCGGAGAATATTGTTCATCGTAAATGACATGGCCATGAACGGTGCCGCCGCGAGAATAAAGGATATATACGTTTTCGCGTACGGTGCGATCGTCTCCGTGGAGCCGAGGGCGATGACGATGCGGTCAATATACAGAAATCCGATGACAGTGATAGCGGCTCCGCACATAAAGGACCCGAAACAGCCG
>JAFWIM010000036.1 GCA_017514845.1 Lachnospiraceae bacterium | reverse complement strand
GGCTGAAACACTCAAGGCAAATGGAACGTTAAAGTCCGACGAGGACAGTTGCGGAAAAGAGAAAAAGCTTTCCGTGAGGCTCATCAGCCCGATGAGAGGTCTGCCGCGCGAAATTGCCGAGGGGACCGACGAGATCGTGCTCGAGGATGAACTAAGAGAGGCTTGCAGGATGGCTGACCTTGTGATCGCGGACCCACTGTACGCGAGACTCCTGCCCGAGGCGCCGGAGAAGTTTATCAAGTTGCCGCATGTGGCATACTCGGGAAGATTTTACAAGAAGGAGATTCCGGTCCTTGTAGGAGAGAGGCTTGACGCGTGGCTTGAAGAAAAGCTCTGAGAAGTCCCGCACTGAAAATAGCAGTGAGACAGGCGCATGCCGGACAACGAGGAGATATAACGATAATATGGCAGACACGAACCTGTCGATGATGAGATACAAAGGATAACGCGGCAGACACAGACCTGCCGATGAGGTGATATATATATGAAAAAGATAGCAATTTACGGCAAGGGCGGTATCGGGAAATCGACGATGACGGGCAATCTGTCGGCGGCATTTGCCGCGTTGGGCAAGCAGGTCCTTCAGATCGGCTGCGACCCCAAGGCGGATTCGACGATCAACCTTTTAGGAGGAGAGCCGCTCACACCGGTCATGGATTATTACAGGGACCACGATGAGGAGCCGGATTTCGACCACATCGGAAGGAGGGGCTACGGCGATGTCTTCTGCATCGAGACCGGCGGCCCGACCCCGGGACTCGGCTGTGCAGGCCGCGGCATCATCGCTACGTTCAACCTGATCGACGAGCTGGATGTGTTCGGCCGCGTGAGTCCGGATGTCGTGCTCTACGATGTACTCGGCGACGTCGTCTGCGGAGGATTTGCAGCTCCGATCCGCGAGGGCTACGCGGAGGATGTTCTGATCGTCACGTCCGGAGAGAAGATGGCTCTTTATGCTGCAAATAACATCGCGACCGCAGTCAAAAACTTCGAGGACCGCGGATATGCGACCGTGCGCGGAGTTATTTTCAACAGAAGAAATATTCCGGACGAGGAAAAGAAGGTGAAGGCATTTGCCGACAAGCTCGGTGTCCCGATCGTCGCGGACATTCCGAGGAGTGATGACATAAACCGCTTCGAGGAAGAGGGAAAGACCGTCGTCGAGGGCGACCCGACCCTGCCGGTCAGCCGGAAGTTCATGGACCTGGCAAGACTGCTGCTCAGCGATCCCGAGAAGGATAGCGGTGAGCGGAGCGGTTTTTACCATTAATGACAAATGCCGCGATTCACTGATTAATGATTTTACGGAGGTTTTATGGAGCCTTTTTATCTGACAGCGAAAGAATTCGCCCAGCGCGGCCGTGAGGATTTCCCTAAGGAGGAAGCCCCCTCCCACGCGCTGATTTACAGCTCACCGGCGACCCTATCCTACAATTCGCCGGGTGCAAACGGCTACGGCGTCAAGCGGGCAGGCCTTGCCATCCCGGAGTCCGTGATGCTGCTCGTCGCTCCGGGCTGCTGCGGCAGGAACAGCACGATCTTAAGCCGGGTGAGCGGCTACAGCGAGAGAATGTTCTATCTGCTCATGGATGAGACCGACCTGGTCACCGGCAGACATTTGAAGAAAATCCCGCAGGCTGTGGAGGAGATTCTTGATGTGCCGGAGGTGAGACCGAAAGTTGTGGTCATCTGCATCACATGTGTCGACGCGCTGCTCGGCACAGACCTTGTGCGGGTGTGCAAGAAGGCGGAGGAGCGGACCGGTGTCCATGTTGTTCCAAGTTACATGTATGCACTGATGCGCGAGGGGACAAAGCCGCCGATGACAGCCATTCGCCAAAGTGTATATTCCCTGCTGAGACCGCTCAGGAAAAATCCTCATGCGGTCAACCTGCTCGGCCAGTTCGCGCCCTACGATGACGATACGGAAATCTATGAGATGTTCCGCAAGGCCGGACTGACGAAGATCCGTGAGATCGGTCGTATGAAGACGCTCGAGGAGTACATGGAAATGGGCGAAGCCAACTTCAATCTGGTCCTGAACCCGGAATCCAGGTATGCCGCGGACGACCTCATGCAGAGGCTGGGCATGCCCTACATAGAGATGAACCGCTTTTATGATATTCAGAAAATTCAGCGCCAGTACGCGCTGCTCGGCGGTGCCCTCGGTGTGAAATTCGACGATGCGGCTTATTACGAGGAGGCTTCGAGAGCGCTCGAAGCGTTCAAGGAGCGGCATCCGAAGCTGACATTTGCAATCGGTCAGACGGTGAACGCGAACCCGTTCGAGCTTGCGGCAGCGCTCCTTTCCTATGGGTATGCGGTCGACCGGGTATTTGCAAATGCCACACCAGCCGACCTGCCCTTCATCACCAAAATCGCCGAGATGAGTCCGGACACGCGATTCTACACCAGCATCTCACCGACAATGATGAATTACAAATTGGAGGGGGAAGTTGACATAACGATTGGAAAGGACGCCGCATGGTACTATCCGGAGGCAGTCAGCGTGCCGTTCTTCTCGGATGTACAGCCCTTTGGCTACAGAGGACTCATGCGTCTGCTCGCTGAGATGGAGGACGCGCTGCGCGCGAATACGGAGGTGACATCGTGAAGGGACTGTGGAAGTATTTGTCGCCGTTCGCACCGGACATTTCGGGGGCGGTCGAAGTTTTGTTTAGAATGAACGGGCTCATCGTCATCATCGACGCGGGCGGATGTACCGGCAATGTCTGCGGATTCGATGAGCCGAGGTGGAAGAGCGAGAAGAGCGCCATTTTCTCGGCAGGCCTTCGCGATCTCGACGCAATCCTCGGCCGTGATGAGGCCATGATGAAGAAGATCGGAGATGTGCTCGGCGTGATGGAAAATCCGTCTTTCCTCGCCCTGGTCGGGACGCCTGTTCCCTCGGTCATCGCGACTGACTATCAGGCCCTTCGCCGCATGGGTGAAAGAAAGTTCGGCATCACAACGCTGACCATGCAGACGACAGGTATGGAGCTCTATGACAAGGGTCAGGAGAAGGCGTATCTGGAGCTGCTGAAAACGTATCTCGGGCAGGGGGAGAGAAGAGAGCTTCAATCCGGAGAAATTCACGACCCGGCCGGCGAATGTACCTGTCCGGAGAACGAAGAGGTGCCCTCGTACATGCAGCCGATCGGCATCTTCGGCGCAACGCCGATGGATCTACTCGATTTTGATACTACTGACACAATTAAGGATCGGGCTGTCTGCTGCGGCGGTCAGGCGCGCGTCTTTGGCGAGAGTGTTCAGGACTTTAAGGAGGCGGCCTCATTCCGCGAGAATCTGGTCATTTCTCCGTCCGGTCTCGCCGCAGCTTCGTATATGGAAAAAAAGTACGGAATTCCGTATACGGTCAGATATCCGCTGCCGGCCGGCTTTGAGCTGGCAGGTCTCACGCGGGATGAGATCGAGGGAAAGAGGATCCTGATCGTTCACCAGGCTGTCGCTGCCGAGACCATCCGATCGGAGATGGAGCAGGCTTGTGATAATGTGAGAGTGGATACGGCGACGTTCTTTATGCCATTTGCAAACTGCAGGACTCTCCCCGAGGAGGATGATTTCATAGAGCTCGTGGCCGATGGAAATTACGACATTATTGTCGGAGATCCGATGCTGCGCCGCGCATGCCGGGGATGGAGCGGAAGGTTCGTGGAGCTTCCTCAATTCTCGGTGTCGGGCGTAGAAAAGCAGTGAGACAGCGGAAGAGCTGCGCTGCCATGCGGGGGCGTCAAGGCGTTCTTGATTCTTTGACGCAGAATTCATGATAATGTACTGAGAGGGAAAACGCATTTGCGTGAGACATAGAATGGAAAACAAACGACTGAAAATTCGGGCATACGGGATCGTGCAGGGAATCGGTTTTCGTCCGTTCGTGAGCCGTCTTGCCTCTTGGCTGCACCTTGCGGGCGATGTCGCGAACAAGGGCTCCTACGTGGAGATCCATGTGGAAGGAGCGTCCGAGCTCGTTGATCAATTTCGCGAGGATCTCGTGGCAAGAGCGCCGGCTGTAGCCGCCATTGTCAGGGTCGAGGAGACCGAGGAGGCTTTGACGGGGAGCACGATGTTCCACATCATCGGAAGTTCGCATGTGGAGGGCGAGATATTTGTGTCACCGGATCTCGCCATTTGCCCGGATTGCAAGAGAGAACTTTTTGACGCAGGGGACAAGCGGTACCTGCATCCGTTCATCAACTGCACGAACTGCGGGCCGAGGCTCACGATTCTCGACGGCGTGCCTTATGACCGAGTTCGCACATCGATGGGTGTATTCCCGATGTGTCCCGACTGCGAATATGAGTACATGCACCCGGAGACCCGGCGCTATCACGCGCAGCCTGTCTGCTGCAATGACTGCGGACCGAGGGTGTACGTTCTGAGGACGGATGAGGTCTTTGACAGGGATGCGGCATCGCCGGATGATTCGAAAGCTGCGGACCGCGAGACCTGTCCGACAGGTCTTCTTTCCTGGGGGCATCCGGAGGAGGATGAAGCCCGGGTCACAAAACATGAGATGGATGGCGACGCAATCATGTATGTGCGCCGCGTGATCAGGAACGGCGGGATTGCCGCCGTCAAGGGAATCGGAGGCTTTCACCTGTGCTGCGATGCCACCTGCGATGAAGCTGTTGCCAGGCTCAGGGAGCTTAAGCATCGGCCGATGAAGCCATTCGCGGTCATGATGAAAAATCTTGAGACCGTGAGGTGCGAGTGCGTCGTGCCGGCAGAGGCTGAGAAGATTCTCGACGGAGTCCAGAAGCCGATCGTGATTTTGGACCGTGTCACGCGAAAAGAACCGTCCTCGACGCGCGGACGGCTCAGCGCTCTGGTCGCCCCGGACAACCCGACGGTCGGCGTGATGCTGCCGTACGCGCCGGTGCAGCTGCTGATTTTCGATTATCCGGACGGGGAGCCCTTTACGGACGCCCTCATCATGACGAGCGGGAACCCGTCGGGAGCGCCGATCTGCAAGGACGATGAGGACGCGATACGATACCTGTCGCCGATGTGCGACGTTATTCTGTCAAATGACCGTCTGATCCGGCTCAGGGCGGATGACTCGGTCATGCAGATGGTGCCGGTGGAGGATGCGGCCGGAGACCTTAAGTTGGCGGACGGGATGAATACAGATATGAAGACTGCGGTTCAAACGGAAAAAGCAACTGAGTCAAGAGAAAACTGTTCATCTGAAGACTTCATTACATCCGATGAGAACGCCTACATAAAAAAGATCGGCAGGGAATCTGTCAAAATGAAACCGTACATGATCCGCCGCTCGCGCGGCTACGCGCCGCTTCCCTTCCTCGGACCGGCAGGGTTCAGGGGACAGGTGCTGGCGGCAGGGGGTGAATTGAAGAACACCTTCTGCCTGGCTAAAGATGAGCTGTATTACCCATCTCCGTATATCGGCGACCTGGCTGACCTTCGAAGTGTGAAGGCTCTTGATGCCGCAGTCACGCGGATGGAGGAGCTGCTTGAAACCAAGCCGGAGCTGGTCGTGTGTGATATGCACCCGAGGTACAATTCGAGCGCGTTTGCGGAAGAGATCGGAATCCCGGTGAAAAAAATCCAGCACCACTATGCGCACGTCCTGTCCTGCATGGCCGAGAATGGGGTGACAGAGAAGGTCATAGGCATATCGCTCGACGGCACCGGCTACGGGACAGACGGGACGATCTGGGGCGGAGAAGTGCTGCTTGCGGCGCCGGATGCATTTGAACGGATCGGAATGCTGAAGCCTTTTGTCCAGGCCGGCGGCGACCTCGCCTCGAAGGAGGGCTGGCGCATCGCTCTCTCCCTACTCTATGACATGGCCGGTTCGAGGGAGGAGACGCTAAAGGCGGCCCGGGAACTTAGGCTGGCTCCGGAGAAGGATCTCAAGATGCAGATGCTCATGATTGAAAAGCGGCTCAACGCCGTGACCTCCACATCTGCGGGCAGACTCTTCGACGGCGTGTCGGCTCTGCTAGGTATCCGCAGTGCGTCTACATTTGAGGGCGAGGCATCGATGGCCCTGGAGTTCGCGGCGGAGAGGTGGATTTCGGAGCATGGAAGTACTGTTCCGCGGGACATTGACCGGGTGCGGTCTGCTGATTGGGAAGATCAGTGCGCAGGCGATGTTTTTGGCGCGCCTTTGGTTGAGATACTTCACGAGAATGAGGTGCTCGCTCTTGACTACAGGCCGCTCATTGTCAGCATTATGAGCGGGATCAGGCAGGGCGTTGGCAGCGATCAACTCGCATATCTGTTCCACGCGTATCTTGCTCATGGAATGTGCTGCATTGCTATTGAGTCAAGAAAGAGGACCGGAGTGAACATCGCAGCGCTCAGCGGAGGCTGCTTCCAGAATCTGCTGCTTCTTAAGCTCTGCAGGGAGGAGCTTAAGGCGGAAGGGTTCAGGGTACTTACCCACTCGCTTGTTCCCCCGAATGACGGCGGGATAGGGCTCGGGCAGGCCTTTTACGGGATGTGGAATCTCAATGAGACAGGTAAAGCGGCTGACTGAAATACAATGACTCACAAAATAAGCTGCGCCGCAAAGTACGCGCGGCGCATAATGAAGGAGGATTTTAATATGTGTGTAGGACTTCCGGCAAAAATAGTTTCTATGAAGAACGGCACTGCCGTTGTCGACGCGACAGGTGCTCGCCGTGAGATCTCGACGGAGCTTCTCGACAATGTAGAGCCGGGCGATTTCGTCATGGTGCATGCGGGCATCGCAATCGCGAAGATCACAGCGGACGATCAGGAGGAGACAAAGAACCTCATGGACGCACTGGAGGCATAATATGGATACAAGAGCTCTCGATATCATCCGCGGATACAAAGGGAGACCGATCCGCGTGATGGAAGTGTGCGGCACGCACACTCACGCGATTTTCAAGTTCGGCATAAGGAATATCCTGCCGGACAATATCAAATTGATTTCCGGACCCGGATGTCCGGTCTGTGTCACTGAGACCGGGTTCATTGACGAAGCCATATATCTGGCTATGGAGAAGGGCGTGACAATCACGACTTTCGGGGACCTTGTACGAGTACCGGGAACCGAAATGAATCTTGCCCAGGCGAGGGCTAAGGGAGCTTCCCTTAAAATTGTCTACACACCGCTCGACGCAGTTCAGTATGCCAAAGATCATCCGGATGAGAAGGTCGCATTTCTCTCAGTCGGATTTGAGACGACGGTGCCGGCAGCCTGTCTTGCCGTGAAAAAGGCAAAGGAGTGGGGAGTTTCGAATTTTTCCCTTCTAACGGCCAACAAGACTATGGATGAAGCCTACCGTGTTCTTAAGGGAAGCGCCGACGCATTCCTCTATCCGGGCCATGTGAGCGCAATCTCAGGAATGGGTATTCTCCGCGAGCTTCGCGATGAGGGAATTTCCGGTGTTGTCTGCGGCTTCACAGCGGATGAGATCCTTACGGCTCTGGCTATTATTGTGAGGAAGATCGAGAAGGGCGAACCCTTTGCGGAAAACGCGTATCCGAGAGTTGTCGCTGATGACGGAGCGCCTATTGCCCGGAAGCTCATTGCGGAGACAATGCAGCCCTGTGAGGCAGCATGGCGCGGCATCGGCAGTATCCCGGGATCGGGTCTTGAACTTAACAGCGAATATGAAGAATTCGATGCGCGGAAAGTCTACAATGTGCCTGAGATGCACGGCCGGCCGAATAAGGCCTGCCGCTGCGGCGACGTCCTGATGGGCAGGATCAAACCGCATGAGTGCCCTGTGTTCGGAAAAGTCTGTACACCGGAGCACCCGATCGGGGCCTGCATGGTGTCATCTGAGGGGACCTGCTCGGCTTATTATAAGTACGATCTGGGCTGAGCATAAACGGAATTCGTAACAGTTCAGACAGGCTGCAATGCTTTTCTCACGAAGATGATGCTTTGCACCGCTATCGAACTATAATGTCAGCCTGTTTGAACTGTTACTCCAATTCAGATCAGCATCTGAGCGGAGCTCTGAAGTGGTCGTACTAAAGAAGGAAAAATCAATGGAACCGGAACGCTGACAATGCTGTGTTCCGACAAAAAAAGCGAAAGGCAACAAGAACATCATGGAAGAATTCATCACACTTGCCCATGGCTCCGGAGGACGCAAGACCTCCGAACTCATCGGGAACCTGTTCAAAAAGTATTTTGCAAATGACTACCTCACCGCCGACGATGCCGCCGTTCTCCCGGGACTTTCCGGTCGGATCGCGATGACAACGGACGGATTTATCGTCTCCCCCTGCGAGTTCCCGGGCGGAAATATCGGCAAGCTCAGCATCTGCGGAACAGTCAATGATCTGGCGTGCATGGGTGCCAGACCGAGCTACCTGACATGCTCTTTTGTCATCGAAGAAGGATTCCCGGTCGCAAAGCTTGAGGAAATTGCCGCTGCCATGGCGAAAACCGCGAAGGAGGCAGGGGTGAGCATCGTGGCAGGCGACACCAAGGTAGCCGGCCGCGGTCAGGTCGATGGCGTTTTTATCACGACGACAGGTGTCGGCCTTATCGAGGAAGGGGCAGATCTTTCCGGCGCATACGCCAAGCCCGGAGATGCTATTCTTGTGACCGGCGATGTCGGACGTCACGGAACAACGATCCTCCTTGCACGCGATGAGTATGGCATCGAGGCGGATGTGACCAGCGACTGCGCACCGCTGTGGGGAACAGTGAAATCCATGCTCGATGAGACAAAAGACATTCATGTGCTTCGCGATGCCACCCGCGGTGGTGTGGGCACGGTACTCTATGAAATCGCCGAGGAGAGCGGCGTCGGCATTACGATCAATGAGGCTGATATCCCGGTAGACCCGGCAGTTGCCGGCGTGTGCGGAATGCTGGGACTAGAACCGCTGTATCTGGCATGTGAAGGGCGGCTTGTCGTATTTGCTCCGAAAGAGAGGGCAGAGGCTCTGCTTAAGGTGCTGAAACAGGGAAAATACTCCGAAAGCGCAGCTATCATCGGCGAAGTCACTGACGACCATAAAGGTCGTGTTGTTGTCAGAACACCAATCGGTTCGGAGACGCTGCTTCCGCCTCCGGGAGGGGAGCTACTCCCGAGAATCTGTTGATTGTATATCCTTATGTGAGGTGCCTCACCTCGACCGGCGGCGTGCTGGACAATTCTGATTATTAGTGCTAGAATTGCTGTGATAATTTTGGAGGAATGACATGATTGATAAGACGATGATCAGATTTGTTCTGGTCGGAATTATTAACACGCTGGTCGGCACGGCGGTAATGTTCTCTTTCTATAATATTTTCCATTTCAGCTATTGGGTATCTTCTGCCGCGAATTACATTGTCGGAAGTGTCGTCAGTTATTTTCTGAATAAGTATTACACATTTGAAAACAAAGAGCGCAACTGGAGAATAGTTGTGCGGTTTATTATCAATATTTCCGTATGCTATCTTCTGGCTTACGGAATCGCGAAGCCTCTTGTCGCTAAATTGCTGTCTTCAATGCCAGTCACTGTACAGGAAAACGGAGCTATGGTCGTAGGTATGGGGCTTTTTGTCGTACTCAACTATACAGGACAGAGATACTTTGCATTTAAGAAAAGTGAGTGAGGGGGCTATATGCTGACAGTTATTCTACCTGCTTACAATGAAGAAGCTATGATTGAAATGGCAGGAAATGTCATTTCAGGTATTCTGCGGAGGGAAGAGATCCCCCATGAAATCCTGTTCGTTGATGACGGGTCAAAGGACGGGACCTGGGTCGCGATTGAAAAGGCTGCTTCGGTGACTCCGGAAATTCGGGGCATCAGCTTTTCTCGCAACTTCGGCAAAGAGGCAGCCGTTGCTGCGGGTCTTGCCGAGGCGCGAGGGGAATGCGCCGTGGTCCTTGACTGTGATCTGCAGCATCCGCCCGAAAAAATAGTGGAGATGTATCGCCTCTGGCAGCAGGGCTACGAAGTGATTGAAGGCGTGAAGAGCAGCAGGGGTAAAGAGAGTGGGCTGCATGCATTTGCAGCAAAAACATTCTACGGACTTATCAGTGCGGCCAGCGGATTTGACATGGAGAATGCGTCTGATTTTAAATTGCTGGACCGCAAAGCGATTGACGCGATTGTCGGAATGAAGGAAAAGTATGCCTTTTTCCGCGCGCTCTCATCATGGGTAGGATTCAGAACAACATCTGTAACTTATGATGTTCAGGAGAGAGCGGCCGGCGAGAGCAAGTGGTCGACAAGAGGGCTTATTAAATACGCCATAAATAATATTACGTCATTTTCGACAGCGCCGATGCAGATCGTGACCGTGTGCGGTGTGCTGGTATTCATTGTCTCGGTGATCAGTGGGATCATTACGCTCGTGCAGAAGCTGAACGGAAAAGCTCTCGGAGGTTTTACGACGGTCATTCTGCTGCAGGGATTCATCGGAAGCATTATTATGATCAGTCTGGGTCTGATCGGGTTTTATATTGCAAGAATTTATGAGGAACTCAAAGGAAGACCTAAATACATTATAGCCAGGAACGTAAGTTATAAATCCGGTGAGACAGACAAGCCCATGAAAGGAACAGATGAAGGCGATGAGTAAAAAAGGGACAGAGCATACGCTGCGTGTCAAAGAAAAATATAGGAAGTATTTCTTTCTGTTTATTGCTTTTGCGGTGTTATTTCTTGTCATACCTTACTGCGATGATGATTTGAGATGGGGAAGCTCGGTGGGAATGGAGCGTCTCGCCAGCTGGTTCGAAGGGTACGGAGGACGATATTTAGGTTATATAATTATTATTCTTCTGACCAAATTCTACCCGCTGAAAGTGATTCTGCAGGCCCTGACCCTGACCTTTCTTGTGTATATGCTGGATCAGATGGCTTATGAGAAACAGACTGAATATATTTCCGTGATCTTTCTTTTCTTTATGCCGCTGTCGATTTTTTCGGACACGATCGGGTGGACATCGGGCTTTGCGAACTATATTACGTCTGTGACATTCAGCCTGATTTACATGAGATATGTTTTCAGACGGCTGGACGGTGAGGATGTGCCCGCATCAATTTTATCCGCAATCGGTTTCATTGCGCTGGGGCTCGTCAACAGTCTTATCGTCGAGCACTTTACGATTTATAATTTCTGCCTGGCCGTCTTCATGATTTTGTATACGCTGGCTGTCGAAAAAAGAGTCAGGCTGCCTGAAATCGGATATCTGGCCGGTGTTGTCGGCGGAATCGCTCTCATGTTTTCCAATTCAACGTACAGTCAGGTTTCGAGCGGTGATGATTTTTATCGGAGCGTCGATACCTCCAATCTGGCTTCAAGCATAGTAAACCGTTTCGGAAGGATCATCAATATCTGCTATCTCGAGCTTCCGCTTGTAGTTATCTCGATTACAGTAATTATGTTCCTGATATGGAAGGAGCGCCGAAAAGAGCTTGAAGGAATTGTCGGGAAAATCGCTGACATCGGAGTCGCTTTGATCTGTTTCGGCAATCCGATCATATTGCTCATTGACCAGACCCGTGAGTATGATCACGCCGCCAAGAACCTTGTATCTCTTGCGCTTCTGCTCCTTGTGCTTTTAGCCATCGTTGTGACGACCGGTATATTTTCTCTGCAGGCAGGAAGATTCTGGCAGTGTATGGGTGTCATCATTTCTATTATGATACCGACTACTCCGTTTCTTCTTGTATCGCCTATGAGCTACAGATGTTTCCTGGGAAGCTATGTTTTCTGGATCGTGTTCATATACCAGCTGCTTGCGCTGATACCGGATACCAGGGACAAAATACTCTTTAATGAGAAGCTGCAGAAGTACGTTAAAGTTGTCGCATTTGCGGCTGTAGGCTTCTATATATGTATTTACGCAAGCATTTTGAGGCAGGATATGCAAAGACTGCAATATATAAGAAGTGAGTCGGCGAAAGGAGCCCAGAAGGTCACGGTCGGACATCTCAGCAATGAGAACTTTGTCCGCGATATAACTCTGAGAGAGGACTGGGAGTGGGACGGTTATAAGGATTTTTACGGACTTGACCCGGATCTTATAATAAACGTACGCAGACAAGAAGACTGAAACGATAATGAACGCTTTCGGACATAAACCCGGAGGCGTTCTTCTTTGCTCTAAAGACTGGTGCAGGCGGCCTGTTTGTTGTAAAATAGCTACCAAATCAGCATGTTCACATTATCTGATGCGGCAGGAGTAGAGACCGGCGCGGAAAATATGAGGAAAAATATGAAAAAAGTTCTTTTAGTTGCCGTCAACGCCAAATATATACATTCCTGTCCCGCCATCTATAGTCTTCGCGCGTCATCCGGTCACGCTGAGTCTGTGCAGATTGCCGAGTTTACAATCAATGACCGGTATCAGGACATACTGGCCGGGATCCTGGCTTATCACGCGGATATCATCGGCTTTTCCTGCTACATCTGGAACACACAGATCGTGACAGACCTGATCGCCGATATTCGGGCTCTGCTCGGCGATAAAGTCATCCTTTACGCCGGCGGTCCCGAGGCTTCCTATGGTCCCGAGGCGTTTCTTACATCCTGCGATTTTGTGATGAGCGGGGAGGGGGAGAAGCCGTTCGCCCTGCTCCTTAAGGCTCTGTCGCAGGAGGCTGAAACAGCGGGGATAGGACAGGATGACCGGGCGATACAGGGGATCCGGGAGTTTGTCCGGACTCTTCCGGGCAGCGTATGGAAGGATGGAGGACAGATCGTTTATAATCCGGTCACTCCGGAGGTGACTTCGGACATGAACGAAATTCCTTTTCTGTACACCGACCTTGGAAGCTTTGACAACCGCATCATCTACTACGAATCGAGCCGCGGCTGCCCGTTCCGCTGCACCTACTGCCTTTCGTCCATTGATAAGACAGTTCGTTTCCGCGACATGGAGACCGTAAAGAGTGAACTTCAGTTTTTCATTGATCACAAGGTTCCGCAGGTCAAATTCGTGGACCGGACCTTCAACTGCGACAGAAAGCGGGCGATGGAGATATGGCAGTATATTGCCGACCACGATAACGGAATCACCAACTTCCACTTTGAGATAGGGGCGGATCTCCTCGGAGAGGGTGAGATTGCGCTTCTCAAGGGACTCCGACCTGCCCTGATCCAACTGGAAATCGGGATCCAGTCGACCAATCCAAAGACGGTGGAAGCGATTCAGAGGACAATGGATTTTGACAGGCTGCGACAAAACGTTCTTGCCCTTCGGGAAGTGGGCAACATCAATCTTCATGTCGACCTCATTGCGGGGCTGCCGTACGAGGGGCTTATTTCATTTGCAAGATCCTTCAACGATGTGTACGCACTGCACGCAAACCAGCTGCAGCTAGGCTTCCTCAAAGTCCTTAAGGGGACGGTGATGGAGCAAAGAGCGGAAGAGTACGGAATACGTTATTCGGTCAGGCCGCCCTACGAGGTTCTTGCGACCAAGTGGATCTCCTATGAGGAGCTTGACCGCCTGCGCCGGGTGTGCGATGTTCTGGAGATGTATTATAATTCGCAGCAGTTCACAAGAACTCTGCGGTTCCTTGAAGTAAGCGGCGGCATGGCAGACGGCGCGTTTGCGTTTTTCGACCGGATGGCTGATTTCTTTGCCAAAAACGGACTTGATAAGAAAAGACCTTCAGCCGCTGCCAGATATGAGGTGCTGGATACGTTTGTGTGCGGTATGAAGCTGTCTGAAGAGCAAATGAGGATGTTCCGGGAATATCTCAGATTCGACCGGATGCTGCATTTTCACAGGAGCCGTCGGATGGAAGGATGGGAGTCATTCGATTTTGGTGAGGGTCCTGTGCGGATACGATTTGATTATTCGGTGGAGAATCCGGTGAGTCATGAGGCTGGATATGCCATTTGCTGAGGGATGTGCATGCCGCGAGAGGAAGCTTCGCAATTCGAGATTTGAAAAATAAAGAGGAAAAACGGAAATGGCACAGGGATTTCTTCCTGTCTCCCGCCTTGAAATGGAGGAGATGGGTCTTAAGCAAATGGATTTTGTCTATGTCTCGGGCGACGCCTACGTCGATCACCCGTCTTTTGGTCCTGCCATAATCACACGCATTCTTGAAGCCCACGGATACTCTGTGGGCTTTATCGCGCAGCCGGATTTCAGGGACCCGGAGAGCATCATGGAATTCGGTGAGCCGAAGTATGCTTTCCTTGTCTCATCCGGCAACATGGACTCCATGGTGAACCACTACACGGTGGCAAAAAAGCGCCGTAAGACGGACGCGTTCACGCCGGGCGGCGTCATGGGAAAGAGGCCGGACCGCGCGGTCATCGTGTACGGAAACCTCATCCGTAAGGTATACAAGAAGACGCCGATCATTCTCGGAGGCCTGGAGGCCTCTCTTCGCCGCCTTGCCCACTACGATTACTGGTCGGATTCGGTCCGCAGGTCAATTCTTCTCGATTCCGGAGCAGATCTGATATCTTACGGCATGGGAGAGCACAGCATCGTCGAGATCGCGGATGCGATCGCCTCAGGCCTTTCTGTCAGTGACATCACATTCATTCCGGGCACTGTTTATAAGACCCGCGACCCGGAGCGGATTTACGACGCAATTCGTCTGCCGGACTATGAGCAGGTAAAAAGTGACAGGCATTCATACGCGGAGAGCTTCCGCATCCAGTATCAGAACACGGATCCGTTCCAGGCCAAAGTCCTCTATGAAGTCTACGACGGGGCACTGTATGTGGTCCAGAATACTCCCGCGAAGCCGCTGACGATGATGGAGATGGATGACGTCTATGCGCTTCCCTACACGCGGACCTATCATCCGATGTATGAAAATGCGGGCGGCATCCCCGCCATCAAGGAAATCAAGTTCAGCATTTCTGCCAACCGCGGCTGCTACGGCGGCTGCAATTTCTGCGCCCTGACTTTCCATCAGGGGCGGATCATGCAGGCGCGAAGCAAGGCTTCAATCGTCGAGGAGGCCGTGCAGATGACAAAAGACCCCGAATTCAAAGGCTACATCCATGACATCGGTGGTCCGACTGCCAATTTCAGAGCGCCGGCCTGCAAAAAGCAGCTGAAAGTCGGTGCCTGCAAACACAGGCAGTGCCTCACCCCGAAACCATGTCCAAACCTGATCGCGGACCACAGGGAATACCTCGACATACTTAGGACGGTCCGAAAGCTGCCAAAGGTGAAAAAAGTTTTCGTGCGTTCCGGCATCCGCTTCGACTACGTGATGCTCGACCCGGATAAGACTTTTATGCGGGAAATATGTGAGCACCATATATCCGGGCAGCTCCGCGTGGCTCCGGAGCACGTGTCTCCTAATGTGCTCGCCCTCATGGGCAAACCGGAGAATTCCGTCTATGAGGAATTTGTCCGCACATATGAAAAGATAAATGAACGGACCGGGCGTGAGCAGTATCTCGTGCCTTACCTCATGTCGTCCCACCCCGGCAGTACGCTGAAGGACGCCATTACTCTGGCGGAGTATCTGCATAAAAATCATGTGAGGCCGGATCAGGTGCAGGACTTCTACCCAACGCCCGGCACAGTATCGACATGTATGTACCACACGGGGCTGAATCCGCTGACAATGGAGCCGGTCTTCGTGGTGAAAAATCCACATGAGAAAGCTCTCCAGAGAGCCCTGACCCAGTATTACGACCCGGACAATTATGACCTTGTGAAGGAGGCCCTGCTGAGGGAGGGGAGAGCTGACCTGATCGGCTTTGGACCGGAGTGCCTGATTCGGCCGAGAAAGATGAAGGAGCGAGGCGGAGACGGAAGGAAGCACGGAGGTGAAAGGAAGGTGTCTTCAGGCAGGAAACCTGGAGATGAAAAGAAGGCGTCTTCGGGCGGGAAGCATGATTTTGGAAAAGCAAAGGGCGGGAGACCGGGGAATAGTGCGCATGCCGAAAAGAACAGGCCCGGCAGACCGGGCTCGGGCAGGAATGCGGCGCACAAGAAGCGTAAATAAACGTAGTAAGATTCGCCTTTGCGACCCGCACCTACAGTAGGATATAGGAAATTTTATTTTTGGACTGTCGGCCTGGATTTTGGGCGGCAGTCCAAAACTTGCTTCTGAGGAGAGAATGCTGCCATTGATCTTCGATAACAGTTCAGACAGGCGCATCTCACAGTTCGTTTATGCGGAAGCAAATCATCCGTCTTCTGAGATGCGCATTGTAAGTCCGACCGAGAGCTAAGAAAATGCAGCAGCATTTTCTTAGCTCGCAGAGGAGGACTTACGCTTTTCGATGAAGACGATGTTTGCGGCCGGATTCTGGAACTATGCTGAGCCTGTCTGAACTGTTACGGTCTTCGTGAGTTTCATCGTATCAGAATCCGCTCTACGCAAGAAGCTCCAGAAGATCCTCACGGCTCAGCGCGGCGGAGGCCACACCCTCGCCTGAGAGGATATCATCCGCAAGCTTCTGCTTGCTCATCTGCATTTCCACAATCTTTTCTTCGATTGTTTCCTTTACGATCAGCTTGTAGACGTTGACGACCTTTGTCTGACCGATTCTGTGTGCTCTGTCGGTAGCCTGGTCCTGAACCGCGGTGTTCCACCACGGATCGTAGTGGATGACCACGTCCGCCCCGGTGAGATTGAGACCGGTGCCTCCGGCTTTCAGCGAGATGAGGAAGAGGGGCACGGTACCCTCGTTGAAGGCCTTGACAAGCTCCATTCGCTTCGCCTTGGGCGTTGCGCCTGTGATTTTAAAGTATTCGATTCCCCTCTTTCTGAGGTCCGCCTCAAGCTTTTCCAGCATACTTGTGAACTGGGAGAAGATCAGGGCTCTGTGGTCGCCGTCGATCAGAGAATCGATGAGCTCGAGGCACAGCTCTTTCTTGGCAGACTTGCCGTCATAGTCCTCGAACATGAGGGACGGGTCGCAGCAGATCTGACGGATGTGGGTGAGCTCGGCCAGAATCTCAATCTTTCCCTTGCGGAAGTCCGTCTCGCTCGAGCTCTGCAGCTTTTTGCGCATGCGCACGACCTGACCGTCGTAGAGCTTTTGCTGCTTGCTCTCCATATGGGCGTAGCGGACCTCCTCCAGTTTATCCGGCAGATCCTTTAAGACGTCTGCCTTTTTTCTGCGAAGGATGAACGGGGTCACCATTTTGCGGAGCTGCTCGCGGACCTCTTCATCTTCTGATTTCACGATCGGAGCCTCGAATCCGCTCTGGAACTCTTCGTAGGAATAGAGAAGGCCCGGCATCAGGTAGTCGAAGATGGACCAGAGCTCTCCGAGTCTGTTCTCGATCGGAGTTCCGGTCAGCGCGAAGCGGGTGTCCGCGGCGACGAGCTTCAGAGACCTGGCGGCTGCGGTGGTCCGGTTTTTAATGTACTGGGCTTCGTCAGCGACGAGGAAGCGGAACTGCTTTCCTTCGTACTCCGCGATGTCGCGCTTTAAGAGATCGTAGGAGGTAACGAGGACGTCGCTCTCCCGCCAGGAGGCAATCATGCGCGCGCGTTCTCTTGCCGTCCCCGCGACAAGATTGACTGTGAGAGAAGGTGCAAATGCAGCCAGCTCCTCCCTCCAGTTATACCCCAGCGAAGCAGGCGTCACGATGAGAGACGGCATTGGATTTTCCGGGGCCTCATTCTTCACCGCGAGCAGGACCGCGATGACCTGCAGCGTTTTTCCGAGGCCCATGTCATCCGCCAGTAT
>JAFWIM010000035.1 GCA_017514845.1 Lachnospiraceae bacterium | reverse complement strand
GACGAAGCTGCCGCAGGTCTCTACAATCTCTCCTACGTCAATATACCCGAGAAGATCGGGAGTGATGAGGATTTCAGAAAGGTCGTAATTCTGAAACAATCTCTGCTTATGGCCTACAGACCCATCAGAGAAGCGGACTGGCGGCTCGTCGTGAGCATACCTGAAAGCGATATCACATCGGCAGAGCGGGAAGTCCTCATCCGCCAGTTCTGGATCTACCTGCTCATCACAGCGCTTGCCCTTGCAATTGAATTCATCCTGTCTACATCCCTCACGACCCGCCTCACGGATCTCAGCTCAAAAATGACGGTCCATCCGGCAAATGAACAGTCCGAGCCTCTTGAAAAGCTGCCGGATACGAAAGACCGGGACGAAATAGGTCAGCTCGCCGGGACATATAACCGGATGATCGATCAGATCGAGACCCTGATGGATGAGCAGGCGGCAACCGCTGACCAGCTCCGAGTGACAGAGGTGCGCGCGCTGCAGGCCCAGATCAACCCCCACTTCCTATATAATATGCTTGATATGATCAACTGGATGGCTCTGTCAGGCAGCGGTAAGGAAGTGTCGGAGGCCGTGCAGAACCTGTCCAAGTTCTACAGACTGTCACTGTCAAAAAAAGAGATCTATGTGACTATCGAGGATGAGCTTCGCCACATTGATCTCTATGTTCTTCTGCAAAATATGCGGTTTGACGATAAGATCGACTTCATTATTGATGTGCCGGATGAGATCATGGAGTGCAGCATCCCTAAGCTGGTCCTTCAGCCGATCATTGAAAATGCTCTTCTCCACGGCATTCTCGAGAAAAACACCCGCGAGGGAACGGTCGTCGTCATGGCATGGGAGGAAATGAACGAGATTACCGGCAGGGAAGATATTGTATTTACCATTTCCGATGACGGCGTCGGCATGTCAAAAGAAAAGCTCAGAGAGCTGAACGAGTCTCTTAAAAACGCGGAGACCCGCACGAAAAACAGTACCGTGGAAAAAGAGACCGCCGCCGGAGAATCCGCGATCGTGAACGGTTCCGGAATCGCGGTAACCAACACCCACCTTAGGCTGGTGCTCTTATACGGCCACGGCTACGGTCTGACCTTCCGGTCCGAGGAAGGCAGCGGGACCGAGGTCGAAGTCAGGATCCCGAAGCAGACGGGAGTGACGCGATAAAATCAGTAAGCAGGGGCTGTCGCATTATGACGCGTACTCACATGACATATAGCAGACGTCATTTGCAAATGTCTGCTATATGTCATGTGAATACACCGCCTAATACGACAGCCCTCGTTTTCATTAAGACTGGCTTTCCTGCCCTGCGACTCTTAGATGCGGATCAATTCACACTGAGATACATCAAACACCCAGGTGCTGGCTGAAATTGCCCATGACCTGGTCGAGCTTCACCGTCCAGATGAAAGCCTTCGGATCCGCCGCGCGAAGGACCAGACGGAAATTCTGCAGCTCGTAGCGGTTCATGACGACCATATGCACGTTATAGGGCTGGTGGCTGTGCTGGCCCTCCGCCTTCCAGGTGGTGACACCGCGGTGCATCTCGGCGGAGATGACCGGACCGAGGACCGGGATTTTGGAAACGACAAACACTACGACCTTGGTCGTCTGGTAATGAGTTCTGTCAATCATCATGGATGTGATGAGCGAATATACCGCGGAGTAGGCGGCGATCTCAAAGCTGCGGGTGATGGCCGCATAAGCGAAAATAAAGACGTTGATCGACATTGAGATTGAGCCGACCGAGAATTCCGGTTTTTTCTTGACAGCGACCATACCGACAATATCGCTGCCGCCACCGGAAGCTCCGCTGCGAAGAAGGAGGCCGATGCCGAAGCCGTTAAGGGCACCGCCGCACAAACAGTTCAGCGCGTGGTCGGATATGAGCTGTGCTTCCGGTCCCTTAATGATCGTCATGAGCATAGACTGCATCGTGATGACCGCAATCGTTTTGGCCATGAACATTTTGCCGAGCTCCCTGTAGCCGATGATCATAAGAGGAACGTTGAGGCACCAGACAATGATACCTGTCGGATCCGAGCGGAAATTGAACCCGCCAAATTCCTTAAGGAGATTTCGGATGATCTGGGCGATTCCGGTAAATCCGCCGTTATAAAGGCCTGCCGGCGCCAGAAAGAATTTATAGGCGCCCGCGCAGCAGCATACACCAAGTATGATCTGAAAAACACGCTTAATTCTATCTTCTGTGTAATCCATATACCGTCTCCTTATCTGCTCTTAGCTATGAACCCAGGCACGCGAGGGCGCACTTGGTTCTCTGTGGGTAGAACGTCCAGTGAACGTTCGCTTTTACCCGCAGGGATTCGGTTTGGAAGATGTCAGCTGACGCTGATTCGAATCCCGCGCCAAGTCTCGCGAACGAGACTTGAAAATTGAAAAACCGGGGCTGCCGCACGTGGCAGTCCCGGTTCTATTATACCAGACAGGTCATTTTCCGTACAACATGGAACACCAGCATATACGGAAAGTATTCATTTGCAATGAAAGTTCAATGTTTGCGCCGGTTTATTGAACCCCGGTGCAGCCCGTCTGAACTGTTACATTTGCCGATTACATCAGCTTGCGGAACATATCCTTGAACTCGTCGATAGAAGCTCTTCTCGGGTTGCCCGGCTCGCATGCGTCAGCTGCTGCGGACTGTGCGAGGAAGTCAAGATCCTCTTCCTTAAGCTTCTCAAGCTTTGTCGGGATACCTACATCGATGGACAGCTGGCGGACAGCGTCAATAGCAGCCTTGCGGTATGCAGCCTGATCCATGCCCTCTGTGTCTACGCCGAGAGCCTCAGCAATGGCCTTGAACTTCTCGCCTGTGTACTCTGCGTTGAACTCCATAACGATCGGAAGCATCATAGCGCATGCAACACCGTGCGGTGTGTCATAGACAGCGCCGAGTGTGTGAGCCATGGAATGAGCGATGCCGAGGCCTACATTTGAATATGCCATAGCTGTTACGTACTGAGCCAGAGCCATGCCCTCGCGGCCGTCCGGATCATTCTGAACTGCCTTGCGGAGGTTCTTGCCGATGAGCTTGATGGACTCAAGGTTGAGAACGTCGGAGAGCTCCCATGCAGCGGCTGTTGTGTAGCCTTCGATTGCATGTGTCAGAGCGTCCATACCTGTGGAAGCTGTGAGGCCCTTCGGCATAGAGGACATCATATCCGGGTCAACAACTGCGATATCCGGGATGTCGTTAGGGTCTACGCAGACGAACTTTCTCTTTCTCTCAACGTCTGTTACAACGTAGTTGATTGTGGACTCAGCGCCTGTGCCGCCTGTTGTCGGGACAGCGATCGTGAAGACTGTTCTCTTCTGTGTCGGAGCTACGCCCTCAAGTGAGCGGACGTCAGCGAATTCCGGGTTGTTGATGATGATGCCGATGCCCTTGCCGGTATCCATGGAGGAGCCGCCGCCGATGGTGATCATCATGTCAGCGCCGGACTCTTTGAAAGCTTCAACACCGTGCTGGATGTTCTCGATTGTCGGGTTCGGCTTGATGTCGCTATACAGTGTGTACGGAATGTCATTCTCCTCGAGGAGATTTGTAACGTTAGCTGTGACACCGAACTTTACAAGGTCCGGATCGGATGCTACGAAAGCCTTCTTGAAGCCTCTTGCCTTGATAAGGCCCGGGATCTCCTTGATAGCGCCATGGCCATGGTATGAAATTCCGTTAAGGACAAAACGATTAACTGCCATAATTCTTGTACCTCCTGTT
>JAFWIM010000034.1 GCA_017514845.1 Lachnospiraceae bacterium | reverse complement strand
CGGACTGATATTTTTTCGGTACATACGCATTCTCCCATGGTCTAATCGCAGTCTTCACGGAAAATCTATAACCAGTTATAGGTTTTGCCTGATATTTTACACTATATTTACGTATTTGCCACTAGTTTTCTTCCAATTAGCCGGTAGAAATTTTTCTCAAAATCTAGTGGATTTCGTTCAAATTTTACAAAAATTTAAAAATGACTTCAAACAACATCTTTCTATGACACTATATTACAGGATTTTTTCCAAGATTGCGGGAACGAGATTCGATTATATGAGATAATATTTTATCGGAAGTTGCGTGAGCGACTCCCGATAAGATCATTTGCATAACTTTCTACTTTTATATGTCTATGAAAACTGATAAGATATTTACAGCGGCTTGTAGAAAGTTTTGCTATTACCTATATAAAGGAGAAGGTTAGAAATGGGCATCGGCAGTATTATATCACTTCTGGGAGGCCTCGGCGCATTCCTCTTCGGAATGTCATTCATGGGTGACGGTCTTCAGCTCGCGGCAGGTTCAAAAATGAAAGACCTGCTCGAAAAACTGACACGGCACCCGGTCATGGGCTTCCTCGTCGGCATGCTGGTCACAGTGTGCATTCAGTCTTCATCGGCAACCACAGTCATGGCGATGGGCTTCATCAACGCCGGCATCATGGATCTTGCGCAGGCGACGGGCGTCATTTTCGGTGCAAATATCGGTACGACCATCACAAGTATCCTGATCGCTCTCGATGTCTCCGGCATCGCCCCGGTATGTATCGCAGCCGGCGCGTTCCTCATGCTCTACAGCAAGAAAAAGAGACAGAAGTATATCGGTCAGGTCATCCTCGGCTTCGGACTCCTGTTCCAGGGACTCCACACGATGAGCAGCTCAATGGCTCCGCTCAAGGATTCTGTCATGTTCCAGAACTTTATTCTGAACGCCAAGAATCCAATACTCGGATTTGCCATCGGCATTATCCTCTGTGCAGTTATCCAGAGTTCCTCCGCTGCCGTCGGTATCCTGCAGGCCCTCGCTATGCAGGGACTTATGCCGCTCTATTTTGCGGCATTCATCGTTTGCGGCATTAACGTCGGCTCCTCGATGCCCGTCATTCTCTCCGCATTGAAAGCCAAGAACAACGCAAAACGCGCCGCGATCATCTATCTGATTTTCAACTGCTTCGGCGCGCTGCTGTTCATCCCGCTTGTCATGCTGACGCCTCTGACACAGACTATTGTTGCAAATGTAAAAAGCGCGGCATTCCAGGTCTCCTTCTTCCACATTATGTTCAAGCTGGTCACCGGTGTCATCCTGCTCATGCTCACAAAGTTTGTCGTTCAGATTACTTACAGGATCCTCCCGAAGCAGGCACACGAGAGCGCATTCCGCTTCGTATACATTGATGAGCATCTGGCAGGCGACCCGTCCGTCATGGCTCTGCAGGTCGCAAAGGAAATCGGCCGTACGGCCAATCTGGTCCGGGAGAATGTCTCCGAAGCAGCTGAGGCTCTCATGACTGGTAATGTGAAAAAGGCTCATGACATCAATGACAACGAAGAGGTCATCGACTACCTGACCGGGGCAATCATCGACTTTGTCACCAAGGTGAGCGGCGGCGAGATGCCGGAAAATGTATCCAACTACCTGGGCTCCGTCTTCCAGATCATGAACGAGCTTGAGCAGATCGGCGACCACGCGGTCAAGATCCTGTATAATGCGGAAAAGACAGCTGAGACCAAACAGAAATTCTCCGAAGACGCGATAAACGAGTTCAATATCATTTACACAGAAGACCTGAGGCTTCTCGACCGCGCGATCCGCCACTATGTCGAGCGCGTACCGGATGACGATCTGCTGGCTGAAGCCCGCGGCGCTGAGAAGGCGATCGGACGCATGAGCAGCGAAGCGCAGGCCAACCACGTAAAGAGAATGCAGGACGGTGTCTGCACCTCCGAGCTTGGCCTCACCTTCGTCGAGAGCATCAACTCTCTCACCCGCATCGCGAACCATATCGAGAGTATCGCAGAGCTCGGCGTGGAAGCAATCTGAGGACTCAAATCAAACCGGGGCTGCCGTGTTAACGCGGCAGCCCCGTTCTTTATGTCTTTCTTTAACTTACTGATCGATCTTCACCAGCACGCGCTCCACACGAAGCTCGTTCATTGCAAGCACAGTCACGGTGAAGTCCGCATAGCGGAACGACTCGCCTGCTTCCGGGAATCGCCCGAAGCTCTCGATCGTCCATCCGCCGACGGTCTCGCTCTCGAAATCAAAGTTCTCCTCCCGGATATTCATCAAATCCAAGAAATCCGAGATCGGCATATCGCCGTCGATCTCATACTCGCTCTCGCTCTTCTTCGTGACCTCATCCTCAACGGTGTCGGTCTCATCCCAGATATCGCCGACGACCTGCTCCAGCACGTCCTCCATTGAGATGATGCCGAGCGTTCCTCCGTATTCATCCACGACCACGGCAAGATGCTGTCTGTGTTTCCTGAAAGCCGCAAGGACTTCCGGAAGCTTCATCGTCTTGTAGACGTAGCAGGGCTCCATGAGCAGAGATCTGATATCGACCTCATCGGAATCGACGATGGCTTTCAGGAACTTGTTCATATGGAGCACACCGATGATGTGATCGATGCTTCCCTCGTAGACCGGGATCCTGGTGTAGTGGGACTTTGCGATCGTGGCGATAATTTCGTCCCAGGTATCCTCGATGTCAATTGCGAGAACGTCCACCCGGGCAGTCATGGCTTCCGAGGCAGAAACGTCCGGAAACTCGATGGCAGCCTGCACGAGCTCGCTCTCCTCCTCGTCGATGACATCCTCATCCTCGGCTGTCTCGATAATTGTCTGCAGCTCCTCGACCTTGCCTTCGGAGTCATCTTCAATGAGCTCACCCTTCATCGGCGCGGTGATGAGCGCGATCAGGCCGACAAAAATGAGGACCAGCGGTTTCAGAACGATCATCAGGAACCGAATGATGTAGGCGTATTTCTTGGCGTAGTTGTTGGCTCCCTTCTTCGCGGTTATTTTAGGGATCGTCTCACCGAAAATGATGACCGCAATTGTCAGGATGACCGTCGCCACCCACGCGTATCTGTCCGTTCCCGTGATCAGGATGACAGCGACAGATCCCAGCGAAGAGCACGCAATGTTTACTAAATTGTTGCCGATCAGGATCGCTCCGAGCGCATCGTCAAAATGATCGACGATATAGAGCGCGATCCTCGCTTTCTTCGATCCTTCCTCCATCTCGCTCTCAAGGCGCATACGGCTGCAGGACGAGTAGGACATCTCGGAGCCAGAGAAGAAGCTTGAAAGATAGACGCATATGACAATTCCTGCCAGTACAAAGTAAATCGTCATCTCTTCTCACCCCCTGTCTTCTCCGGAGGGTACTTGTCAACGATCTTCATCATCACTTTCCGGATCCTGTTGTGCTCCATACTGGCGATGTAGACGCGCAGACCGTAGTAATCAAAATGCTCGCGCACAGTGGGGATGGACGAAAAATGCTCATAGACCCACTCGCCGACACGCTTATTGATGAGGGAGTCGTCATTTGCAGGATCATTAAATCCTATTTCCTCAAATGCGTCCCACACCGTCTCCTCCGCATCCACCAGATAACTTCCGTTCTCGAGGTCGATGTATGGATCCTCAACTTCGTCCTCCTCGTCCCAGATCTCGCCGACCAGGGTTTCCAGAATATCCTCGATCGTGACGATGCCCGCCGTCCCGCCGTAGTGGTCGGAGACAATGACCAGGCTCTGCCGAAGGCTCGTCATGGTAGCCAGGAGCTCATCGATTTTCGCGCTCTCGGTGACGAACATGGGCTCATCGAGCAGTTTGCTCACATTCAGGTCACTGCCGTGGGCTATGTAAGCGCGGATATAGCGCCGAATCCTAAGCACACCGATGATATTGTCGATGCTGCCCTCGTAGACCGGGATCCTGCTGTGATTCTGTTCCTTGATAAAATCCAGTATCTCTTCCGGGGATTTCTGTATGTCAATGGCGGCGACGTCGACGCGGGGAGTCAGAATGCTCTCCACAGTGACGTCATTGAATTCGAGTGCTGACGAGATGAGGTCTCCGTGCTCTGCCCCGAGACTGCCCGCCTCGGTCATATCCTCTATAATACCGTGGATCTCATCCTCGGTGACAGATATGGGCGGATCGCCTTTGGTCAGCCTGCTCGCAAGGTTTCCGACCGCAGCAAGAATCGCGGCCGCCGGCCTCATGATTGTATTTAGGAGCGCGAGCGGTCTTATGCAGCGGAGCGATAGTTTCTCACTATATTTTTTAGCTATGCTCTTGGGGAGCATTTCAGCGAAAAAGAATACAAAAAGGGAAGTTGCGAACGTGCTGATCGTGACCGCTCCGATCCCCCAGATGCGGGTCACCTGCACGGTAACGATCGATGCGGCCCCGAGATGGGCGATGTTCGTACATATAAGAATTGTACTTATCGTTCGGTCAAAATGTTCCAGTGAATCGAGGACCATAGCTGCGCGCTTGTTGCCGCGGTCAGCCAGGGTCTTCATCCGAACTTTGGAGACAGACGCGAGGGCTGTCTCTGTAATTGCGATATAATCCGCGAACAGAATGAGAATCGCGGCGATAAGCCAGGGTGTCAAGGCACCTTCGGACATAAAAATGTGTTCCTCCTCATGAGGTGTTAAACTGCGTTTATAGCGGCAGGACACACCGGTCCTGCCACGATCCTTTACGCATTGTACGGAATTGCGTCATTGTTGTCAAGGCGACGGAAGGAACTGCGCAGACTGTTTTCGAGCCGCTGTAAAGACACTGCTCAGACGCGCTTCTCTTCGACAAGCGTCCGGGCATCCCGGAGGCTTATGCCTTTGGCGTCCGCTATCTTGCGGAGATCATCGTATTCATATTTTGAGCGGGATATGCCGTAGCCGGAGACTTCTTTCCGGCGGACATAGACGCCCTCGGCCGTGACAATGTCCTCGCTGCGGTCAAGCACATATCGTCTCAGGAGTTTTTCACGGATCCCGATCGTCGTCGTGTATTTGAAAATGACCGACACTATGCGATCCTTCTGTGAAGGCGCGCAGAGAACAGAGAGCAGGATGCCCGGCCTGTTCTTTTTCATTGTGATCGGCGTCGAGAATACATCTCTCGCGCCCGCTTCAAACAGCTTTTCGAAGGCATATCCCAGCTCCTCGCCTGTCATGTCATCGATATTGCAGTCGAGTTCAATAATTTCATCTGTCCCCCGTCCTGTCTCCCCGAGCATGACACGGACACAGTTGGCTTCCTCAAAATCCTTACTGCCCATACCGTATCCGATGGTCTGGACGGTCATGACGGGCATGTCGCCGAATTCATTTGCAAAATGCCGAAGCAGCGCAGCTCCCGTCGGCGTACAGAGTTCACCGCGAATCCGGCCGCCATAGATCGGGACGCCTCTCAGGATATAGGCGGTGGCCGGCGCCGGCACCGGAAGTATTCCGTGCGCACAGTGCACGTGGCCGCTGCCGACGTGGATCGGCGAGACGACGATATGGTCCGGGGCAATAGTCCTCACAAGATAGCACACTGCCGTGATGTCCGCGATGGCATCCATGGTTCCCACCTCGTGGAAGTGGATCTCCGTCACCGGCATGCCGTGGGCGTGGCTTTCTGCCTCCGCTATGAGCCGGTAGACAGCGAGTACATCTTCCTTCACGGCGTCATCTATGTTCAGCCCACCAACGATGGCCGTAATGTCAGCCATGGAGGCGTGGTGGTGTCCGTGGGCGTGATCATGATGATGCTCATGATCGTGGTCGTGGTCATGATCGTGGTCATGGCTGTGATGGTGTTCATGATCGTGGTCGTGGTCATGATGGTGTTCATGATCGTGGTCATGATGGTGTTCATGATCGTGGTCGTGGTCATGATGGTGTTCATGATCGTGGTCGTGGTCATGATGGTGCTCTGCGTCGCTCAGGAGGTCAGCCTCCTCGACACCGTCGATTTTTACATGCATGTGGGTGCCGGTGATGCCGCACCTGACACACGGAGCAGCTTCGAATCTGACGCCCGGAATACCGATCGCGTTCAGCTCCCGCACACATTTTTCTTTATCCGGAACAATTTCCAACAGGGCTGCCGTGAGCATATCGCCCGCAGCTCCCATGCCGCATTCAAAATATAAAGTCTTCATTCTTCCTATCTTTCTAATTACTCACTTAATATGGTTGATCAGGCTCGCCTGATAACCCGCACCGAAACCGTTGTCAATGTTGACGACCGAAACTCCGCTCGCGCAGGAGTTGAGCATACTGAGGAGCGCAGAAATGCCTCCGAACGAAGCTCCGTAGCCGACCGATGTGGGGACCGCGATCACAGGACAGTCAGCAAGTCCACCTATGACCGAGGCCAGAGCCCCCTCCATTCCGGCGATGGCCACAATGACCTTCGCGGACATGATCTCTTCTCTGTGGGCAAGCAGCCTGTGAATGCCCGCTACCCCGACATCATAGAGACGAACAACTTCGTTTCCCAGGATCTCGGCTGTCAGCGCGGCTTCTTCGGCCACAGGTATATCGCTCGTCCCTCCGGTGGCAACAACGATCTTTCCGATACCGTCGGGCTCCGGCATCTCGCCGACGATTCCGACCCGGCTCAGTTTTTCATATTTCACATCGTACTTCCCACAGAGATACTCGTACGCTTCCGGCGCAAGGCGTGTGAGAAGAATTCTGTTCTGGCCTCTCGACAGCATCGCGTCGATGATCCCCGCGATCTGTTCTTTCGTCTTTCCTGCCCCGTAGATGACCTCCGACACACCCTGGCGGATTCCTCTGTGGTGATCCACCTTGGCATACCCGAGATCTTCGAACGGCTCGTCCCTGAACTTGAGCGCCGCCTCTTCCGGCGGCACACTCCCGTCCGCAACCCGGCCGAGCAGGGCTAATAAATCTCTTTTTTCCATATTACCTCATAGTGCAGTTACATATCCGCAACATATCGCAGCTCCCTGTAAAACTGGAGACGCAACGAAAATACATAAAAATTATACACTAACTGCAGTAAAATGCAAATGCCCCAATTAATCCCGCATCCTCTGCGAAGCGGAGATCGCAGGATGTAAAAAGCAGGAAACCCGGCCGCGCGGCCGGGTTTCTGTCTATACAGATGACTATGATGTCTTTATCAATGATCAAATCACTTCGTTCATACTGTCGTCAAGGGCCTCGACGATATTGTCGACGACCTTAGTGACCTTCTCCTGCACTTCCTTCGGGGCATACGGGAATGTGTAAGAGACGTCGGATGCAAGGAGCAGCGGGAGATCGTTCAGGGAGTCGCCGATGCCGTAGACGCGGCAGTCGCCGAAATGCTTTCTGATGACGGAAATTGCCTCACCCTTGGAAGTTCCCTTCGGAGCGATATCTACTTCGATGACGTTCTGGAACGCGTTCAGATAATCGCCGTACTTGTCATTGAGCTCCTTCGTTAAGGCTGCTGCCTCCTCAAGTGTCTCGCAGTGGATGCCGACGCCGTGGACCATCCCCTCGGGAGCATCGTCCATGCCTGTGATGACATTGTACTCACCCGGATAGTCCATCTCCTCAAAGACGTTGATCACGCCGTCGATATCGATAGAGATTCTGTTGCCGCGCGGCTTCACATCCTTGACGATCTTATCGATGACATCGCGGTCCACGAACAGCTTGCGGATTTCCTTCATGTCGCGGTCAATAATGTTGGAGCCTGTGGATGTGATCCAGAAATCCGGCTCAATGAGGCCGCCGATGAACGGTGTGAGACCGCCGACCTGTCTGCCCGTGCAGAGACCGAAATAGTTGCCTGCTGCCTGATATTCCTTGATCTTTTCGACATTTTCGGGCGGAAGCTTGACTTCTGCCTTATAGAAATAAAGAGTACCATCAAAATCACTTGCAAATACTTTTTTCATTCTTTTTATCCTTTCTTATTTGGTCACGCTTTGCGCATGCACTCTTTCGGCTGCACATGCTGCACTGCTTTTATGATACCATGTATCTACATATCTTTAACAGATATTTTTGCAAATTCGACAATTTTCCTTAAACGGGCAAGGGCTTTTTGTATAAATTAACAGTAAAAAAACTGCACCGGATCTATAACTTCCGGTGCAGGATTTTGTCAAAAACTACTCTTCATCTTCCTTGGTGCCCTGTATGCCGAACAGGCACTCAAGTACCGCCTCGACTCCAAACGTTGCGAAATTTTCCAGGAAATGCATGAGCTCCGTATCATCATACTGGTCAAGTCTCGCATGCAGCTTTAAAAGCTCCTCCTCCGTCAAGTCGAGGATCAGCTTGCCCTCCATGCCCCTGTCGTTCAACAGTGTGGGCACGCTCAGGCACACGTCGTCGATGCCGTACTCGCCGTGCATCAGGCTGGAGAGCGTGAGGATCTCGTTGGCGTCGGCGAATATGGTCTCGCAGATGTGGCACACGGACATGGCGATGGCGTAGAACGTCGCGCCCTTGCGGGCGATGATCTTGCCGCCGGAGGTG
>JAFWIM010000033.1 GCA_017514845.1 Lachnospiraceae bacterium | reverse complement strand
GACAACAGGCGTCTATGGTATCGGCTGCGACGTCGACCAGTATGATGACGGTGTGAACGGCAGCTCCAATATCATCCTCACCTCTGTTCTCAAAGGTATGGATGTCTATATTGAAGAGCAGCTTGAGAAGATCTATGACGGCACTTTCGAGGGCAAGGATGACACTCTGGGCGCTACAGGCTATGTCAACGCAGAAGGCCGCCAGCAGCTCTCCGAGGACGCTATTGCCAAACTCGACGAGGTATATGAGGCTATGAAGGCCGGCGACATTGTTCCGGCTTCCAACTGGAACGGATATCTTCCGACAGATTTCCCGGGTCTTAAATGATAATAACGGCCATATGGCCGCATTCAGATGAAAAAGCCAACGGGGGATGTATTTCCCCCTGCGGCTTTTTATTATATCGCAGGGATTCGGAAGGGGGAGCAATTCCTAAGGAGTATTACACATGAACAGCGAGTACATAGTTGAAATGAGAAATATCACCAAGAGCTTTCCGGGCATCATCGCCAACGATGATGTCACCATTCAGGTGCGGAAAGGCGAGGTCTACGCCCTTCTTGGTGAGAACGGTGCCGGCAAGTCGACGCTCATGAGCATGCTCTACGGCATGTACGAACCGGACCGTGGAGAAATCTATATCCGCGGTGAGAAGGTCGTGTTCAAGTCACCTTCCGAGGCTGCGGAGAAGAATATCGGTATGGTCCACCAGCACTTTAAGCTGGTCGACAACTACACTGTCGGCGAAAATATCGTCCTCGGCATCGAGCCCATGAAGAAGAAGTTCGGTATTTTCCCGTATGTGGATATGAAAGAGGCAAATGAAAAAATTGCCAAACTCTCGAAAGACTACGGTCTGGAAGTCAACCCGACAGACCTGATCTCTGATGTCAACGTCTCGATCAAACAGCGCGTCGAGATCCTCAAGATGCTTTACCGCGAAGCTGAAATCCTGATCTTCGACGAGCCGACGGCTATCCTTACTCCGCAGGAGATCGAGTACCTCCTGAAAATCATGGAAGAACTCAAGAAGGGCGGAAAGACGATCATCCTCATCACCCATAAGATCGAGGAGATCAGAAAGATTGCCGACCGCTGCGCGATTCTCCGCCGCGGAAAACTGATCGATATTCTGGACGTCAAGAGCACGTCGACGCAGGAGATGGCCAATCTCATGGTCGGCCGCAAGGTCGAGCTCACAACGGACAAGCAGCCGCCGAAGTTCGGAAAGACCGTTCTTGAAGTCGAGCATCTGTCTGTCTACGACGAGAGCAAGGTCGAGGTCGTCAAGGATGTGTCCTTTAAGATCCGGGAAGGCGAGGTATTTGCAGTCGCAGGCGTCTCCGGCAACGGTCAGGTCGAGCTTGCGGACGCGATCACAGGCCTCATGAAGGCAGGCAAGGGAAAGATCATCCTGAACGGCAAGGACATAACGAACGAGAAGATCCGCCAGAGGACGGAGGACGGTATCGCGTACATCCCCGAGGACCGTCAGAAGTACGGTGTCCTTCTTGATTTCAATCTTCGTGACAATCTTGGTCTTCGCAAGTATTACAAGCCTCCGTTCTCGCAGAACGGTATTTTGAAGTTCAGTGAGTTTGAGAGCTACGCTGTAAGGCTGATCGATGAGTACGATATCCGCTGCGGTCAGGGCGGACTCACATCTCTTCGCTCCATGTCCGGCGGCAATCAGCAGAAAGCCATTGTAGGCCGTGAGATCGAGGAGCATTCACCGCTCATCATTTTCGTCCAGCCGACCCGAGGTCTTGATCTGGGTGCGATCGAGAACATTCACAAGGAGATCATCGCGGAGAGAGACAAGGGCACTGCAGTCCTCTTGATTTCTCTCGAGCTTGACGAGGTCATGAACCTCGCGGATACGATCGGTGTTATTTACAGTGGCAAGATGCTGAAGGTGGCGGACGCAAGTACGCTCGATTCGCAGGCGGTCGGCCGTTATATGATGGGGGTGACTGAGGCATGAAAAAAGAAAAAGTACCATCTGAAAAGGGCTTCTTCGCCTGGCTGGCCAAAGTCCTCGGACATGAGAAATGGAACAGCGTCACGGTCCCGATCTTTACGATTATCCTCACGCTCATTGTCTCCAGTATCTTCCTTCTGATTCTGGGCAAGAATCCGCTTACCGCTTTCTACAGCTTCCTGGCCGGCAACGGATTTGCCGCCAAGGCAAGTTACGGCGCGGGCAACGGCATGCTGTCGGACTTCTTCGCGTTCCTGAATATCATGGCACCGATGCTTCTGGCGGCGTTGGCATTTATATTTGCATACCGATGCGGACTCTTTAACATCGGTATCGCGGGCCAGATGCTTATGTCCGGTTTCATGGCAACGATCCTTGTGGGCTACAATAAGGCCCTCCCGGCAGCAGTAGCGAAGCCGCTCGTCATTATCGTCGGTCTTGTGGTCGGCGGACTTCTCGGAGCCTTTGTCGGTTTCCTGAAGTACAGGTTCAATATTCATGAAGTCGTTTCGACGATCATGATCAACTACATTATAAGTTTTCTGACCGGATTCTTTATCAACTCCAGATATGTCGATTCGATCACGCGGTCATCGAAGATCTGCAGCTCGGCCGCCAGATTGACGTGGACGAAGGTCCTGATCGGCGGTTACTACTGCAATGTGCCCCTCGGCATTGTGGTCGCGCTCATCATGGTGTTCGTGGTCAAGTTCATTTTCGATCGGACTGTTTTCGGTTTTGACCTCCGTGCTGTCGGTTCCAACAGGAACGCCGCGACGTATGCGGGTATCAACGTCGGCAAGTCCATTATCATGTCGATGATGCTCTCCGGATGCCTTGCGGGTCTTGCGGGTGTCACATATTATCTCGGATATACCAATACAATTATTCCTAAGACGCTGGCCGGTATGGGCTATGACGCGATCGCGACAGCGCTGCTCGGAAATAATACTCCGGTCGGAGCAATATTTGCATCCGTGCTGATCACTATTTTCCAGAACGGCGCGAACTATATGTCCTCGACACTTGGCGTGGCCAAGGAAATTGCTTCCGTTATTACGGGCATTCTGCTTCTCTTCTCGGCATGCAGCGGATTCTTCAGATATCTGTCTAAGAATAAGCTGAATCGGATCGCTGATGAGAAGCGTGCCATCGAGAAAGCGAGAAAGGAGGCTGAGAGCAAATGAGTTATATTAATGCGATGATTACCAGCGGTCTGGCATTTGCAATTCCTCTTTTCATTATGGCTGTCGGCGG
>JAFWIM010000032.1 GCA_017514845.1 Lachnospiraceae bacterium | reverse complement strand
CGACAACATGAGCCGTGTGTATCAGGGAATCAAGATCCGGTTTGGAGCGGACGTGCCGATAGAGACCACCCGGAGAGTCGTCGATGAGGCGGTCGCGCTGACAGCATTCAGCCAGATTCTTAACATGGGGAAGGTGTATGATTGGAACTTGGAGGTTGCATTTGCAACATGGAAGGACAGCGAGTCAGAAACGGTGCTTGTCTACCAGCTGCCTGAGGATGAGATAGATTATGAGGCGGTGTACAGGGCGTTGGAAAGGAGATGACAACATGAAAAAAATACACTTTGATATCGAAACTGCAGGATTTTACGGAGCCTATTGGAAAAATCCGAATCCCTCTGATGCCTCAATTATTGCCATGATCGGGGATGACCCGGAGGATTATCTGGCCAGGAAGTGTGCCGCATGGCTGCAGAAGAAGGGCCTCAATGTCATGACCATGTCGCCGGCCAAGAAGGATTATGGTCACCACAACTATCCGCTGGAGAGAATCGAGACGGCCGCAAACTGGCTGCTTGCAAATGGCAACAGCAAAGTCGGCATCATCGGCGCCTCAACGACGGGCATGCTGGCCCTGGTAGCAGCTTCATATTTTCCGCAGATCACCATGACAATCGCGTTGACACCGAGCGATTTTGTGTGGCAGGGCTTTATGCGGGGAAAGAAGGACGGCTGTGAGGAATGGCCGGTCCCTGGAGAGTCGACGATCTCATATCAGGGTGAGCCGCTGCCTTACATGCCCTTCGTCTATCAGCACCCGGACTACTGGCATATGATAGAGGAGGATACAAAGGGGTCCGGCGATATGATTCGCTCGAGAAAGTTATTCGATGATTCCGAGGCAGCCCACCCTCTCACCGAGGATGAGATGATAAAAGTCGAGAATATCCATGGTGTCCTCCTGCTCGTCGGCGCGGAGGATGACGGCCTGTGGAATACGTGCCGATACATTCGACGCATGGATGAGAGATTAAAGAGCAGACCGCATCTGTGCAGGTATAAAGTGCTGACCTACAAGCATGGCACTCACTTTGTGTTCCCGGAGTCTCTGATCAGATCACTGGTGCCGGGATCAAAGTTCATTTTGGGTCTGTGCTTCAAGGATGCGAAGAGATATCCGGAGGCGTGCCGGAGAACGAGGATTGATATAGATATAAAAGTATCTAAATTGATTCGAATCTGGCAGCGTGAGTGAGTATGAGATGATAAAGTGTCTTTTAATGGCTTAAGTTTTTTGTTAAAATAATTTAATAATAAACTTTGTATTAGATGGCGTCTTATTGAAGTCACAAGCAGTTGTAAAGCTTGTGGATAGAACATGTTTTTACCAAAATGGCGTTTCATAATCCGGTTTTTTCCGGGCTTCACAAAACAAGGAATAGGAGAGGATTAGTATGAGAAAGTAAAGTGGTTGAGCTGAAACATCGCTCTTCGGATGGTGCATATTATCTGGAGCTGGATCCCGGCGTGTATTCAAACCATCTGCAGTATAAACATACTTACTCTGTGTCAGACGACAGCAGCACATATACAATAACGGCGTCTGTACTCACATACGCGCGCTCCTGCGTTATCAAGAAGAATGAAAAAATAAGTAATCTCGGCAAAACCCTCTACCTCTACAACCAGGCTGCAGTTGCTGCATTTGGAGAATAAATCTTGTTTTTCGGGAACTGAGGTCGGCATTCTTTTAGGAAGAGTGTCTGCGTTACAATGTAGAAAGGAGCTAAAATGAAAGAAAATTCAACCTATTCCAGCCCATATGAATTCAAGGGAAGAATTCCATTGAAACATGCCATACCGCTGGGCATCCAGCACGTTCTTGCCATGTTTGTCGGAAACCTCACTCCGTTGATAATTATCTGCGGAGCCTGCGGGATCACGAGCGACGAACCTGCCCTCTATGTTACACTGCTTCAGAATGCGATGCTTGTCGCGGGACTTGTGACACTGGTCCAGTTGTTCTCCATCGGTCCGATCGGCGGCGAGGTTCCGATCATCATGGGCACTAGCTCCGGTTTCTTAGGCGTCATGCGAAGCATTGCAGCGACGATGGGCGGCGGTGTCATTGCCTACAGCGCTATCCTAGGTGCTTCTATCGTCGGCGGATTATTTGAAACAGTGCTGGGCTTCTTTATCAAGCCGCTTCGCAAACTGTTTCCGCCGGTCGTAACCGGTACAGTTGTTCTGGCGATCGGACTGAGTCTTATATCGGTGGGTGTGAATTCATTTGCAGGGGGATCAGGTGCAAATGACTTCGGCTCCGCAGAAAACCTCCTCATCGGCTTCTGTGTCCTCGCAGTTATCGTAATTTTAAAGCATTTCACGAAAGGAATCACGTCGACATCCGCGATTCTTTTCGGCATCATTTTCGGATATATTCTCTGTGCAGTGCTCGGAATGATTCTTCCTCATACCGGTATCAACGCCGAGGGCGTGGAGTACACAAAAGCGTGGGTCATCAATTGGAGCAAGATCAGCCAGTCCGCATGGATTTCCATTCCGAAGATTTTTCCGGTCATGCCTACATTCAGGATAGACGCGATCCTGCCTATGTGCATCATGTTCATAGTCACAACAGTTGAGACTGTCGGCGACACGGCAGGCTGTATCGAGGGCGGCATGGGCAGAGAGGCAACGGACAAGGAGCTTGCCGGGGCGGTGACGTGCGATGGAGTGGGGTCGACATTTGCAGCACTGTTCGGAGTCCTTCCCAACACGTCGTTCTCACAGAATGTCGGTCTTGTGACCATGACCAAGGTCGTCAACAGATTTGCCCTGATGACAGGCGCGGTGTTTCTTGTTCTGTGCGGACTTAGTCCAAAGCTTGCGGCGGTCGTCTCCATTATGCCTCAGAGCGTGCTTGGCGGCGCGGCTGTCATGATGTTCTCGTCGATCGCTATTTCCGGAATTCAGCTGCTCACGAAGCACGGCATCACGAATCGAATCATCACGATTGTGTCCGTCGCGCTGGGCATGGGCTATGGACTCGGCGCGACCGCCGGGGCTGTCGCGGGGCTCGGCAATGCGGTCAATCTTGTGTTCGGCGGTTCCGGTATCGTTCCGGCTGCGCTGCTTGCCATCGTGCTCAATCTCCTTATTCCGAAGGAAGATGAGGATCATGCTTCTGAGGCTGCGATGGCGGAAGTGGCCGCGATCAAGGAAAGAAAGCTGGCGGAGTCGAGGGGGACTGAAAAATAAACGGTTCTATGTAGTGTTAGAAGGCTGCCCGGGGGCTGCCTTCTTTGGATTATAGGGTGGTAGTTGGCTGCCCGGGTGGTGTGGAAGGCAGTCGCAAACAATGAAATTAGCTTTATCGACTGAAGGCAAGAAAAAAGGCGGGCAGTCATCTTAGGTCAGCACGGTGTCATTGACTGCCCGGGTGATATAAACGGCAGTAGACATACGCAAAATCACCTTTTGATGATTGCTGGTCAAAATCTCATATTAGAATGTCTTACCATCACCTATTGTCAAAATCAGTATAAGTGACTGATTATGGGTCATAAAATTAGTATCGTCGGCAGTAGACTTAGCAAAAAGCGATCTGTAGTGACTGCCTGAGGTATTAGATTTAACCTTCTTATGGCACTGCACATGTGCATTATTTTGCAAGATCGACTGTTGGCTTATTGATTGCAAGATTTTGGCAGTTGTACATAGTGTTAGCGTCGGATGATTTCAATCTTCAACACAGGATTTTCGTGACGTAAGTCTATGAGGCATGTGTAAAACAAACCCAAAACCAGATGCTTCATAAAATCGGAGGCTGCCACACAAATAATCCTTCCGATCCGGCAAGCTTGATAAAGAGATTGAGAAGCCTTTCACCCGGATTAAATACCGTCATATTAGTATCGCCCTTATCAAGTGAAGCAAGCGTGTCTGATTCTGGGAAAAGCACATAGACGGTGGAATTATCGTCCTTCGTTATGATGGCTTCAAGTTCATCAGGAATGGGATTGTCCTCCCAGCTCTCACCAAAATCGCAGGACACGCGTATGTCAACATAGCAGTTCAGCTTCAGAAATATATTCAAGAAGCTTCGAAGCAGGTGGCTTTTCTGGGGCTCCTTGAGATAGAATTGCTCAACCGCACCATACTGTCCGGGCGAATATGCCGGCACCTGCTCCGGAAGTATGTCGATGATCCAATAAGGTTTGTTCAATAGTTCCTCTATCATATAAGTCTCTTTTCTGTGGTTTTCTGATTAGGCATAGTCATTAAGAAGCTTATTCTTTGATGACCATAGACCTTTTTATATAACAATAAGGTATCACACTTAACAATCTAAGCTATGCATTAGTAATGAATCTCAGCATGTAAAAATAATCTCAGTGGGGGATTGACACCCGCCACTGAGACTAGTTTGTTGCCCACTGCCTATAGAGACAGGGATCATCTCACACTGAGATACACTTGCCTTGCTGAACTATTTACTTTGTAAAACAAGTTATCTCGTGAGCTTTGCTCCTATTAGAAATAGAGAGACTGGTCAATCAATTGAGCAAGCATCAGTCAATCAGGCATCAGTCAATCAAGCGTCAATCAATCGAGCAAGCCAGCTCAAAGCCGGAGTTTACTGACATCCGGAACCCATATGAGCCTCTCGGCAGTTTGATCCTTATATCCTTCTTGTCAACATCTGTGCCGGTCTCGGTGTAGACCACCTCGTCAGCCTCATTCACAATTTCAAATGTCAGCGGCTCATCAGCCTTTATCATAAGGTCCAGATAGTAGTTATCCGGATATTTCACATCGAAGTCTACCCAGCGATTCTCAACGATCGGTTCAAATACCTCGTCCGCCTGCTGCTGAGTATTGAGGTTAGGTCTCATATCATCCAGTATGATATTCGATGCTGCACCTATAAAGATGCAGGCAAAAAAGATTCCGAGGATTAGACTATCATGGCGCAGCTTCTGTCCGGGTTCGGTCCTTCTCATGATGAAGGCACCTCGAAGAAGCAGCCCGCTCTCGATGATGAGAGTGAAGAGCTGAATGATACGCGGAAGGTTGGGTGCTGTGATTACTCTGAACGCTTCAATAATTGCCATTATTCCAAAAAGAACGCCCAGAATTGTTGCAAATCTAGTCCATCGCCCAGTCATCTCTCTCAGCGATTCTCTGTCTGTGAATATCTCATAGGCTTCATCCGGCAGGGCGGGATCGTAGAGCTTCTTCAGGTAATGCCATCCATTGAATGTTGAATTGACATATTCCCAGCCCTGCTCGCGGAAGATTTCAATGTAGCGGGCCATGTCGTCGATCTTCTGATAATCCAGCTGATAGCGGTAGCGGATATCGGGGTTCTTTACGAATTTGCTGTGGAAGCAGCCACCTCGCACAAGCTGCCATCCTTCGTCGGACATTTTGTTCAAATCTTCAACTTCCTGCATGTAATTCCATGCCGAGTACATTCTGAAAGATCTTTTGTATGTTGCTGACATTTGTCACACCTCCTCTGCGTTCTCAAGCATTCTTCGCAGTCTACTGATTTCTGCTCTGAGAGCTTCCCTTCCCGTGTCGGTCAACTGATAAAGTCTGCGCCGTTCCGCTCCTTCAGTGGACATGATCTCTTTGATCCATCCTTTTTTCATCATGTTGCTGGTGGCTCCATACATTGTTCCAGATCCTATGGTGACGTCACCTCGCGAGAGCTTTTCGGTCATCTGCATGATGCCGTAGCCGTGGTTCGCGCCTTTGGCCAGGCAGAGCAGTATGTAGTAATAGCTCTCTGACATTGGTTCACTTTTTTTCATATATCGCCTCCTGATGTATCGCCGGTTGATATGTCGTGATATGATATGTCGTCTGACGAGTATATCGTAACACGACATATGTCGGGTGTCAACATAGTTTTGCGAGTTTATGATTTTTTTATAATTGTGTAGATTTCATTTGAGATTTCATTGGATCCTCGGCGGAGGCATCTAAAACCTGCATCCTAAGGCATGTTTGCTGCCTTTGACCAAAGTGAGTTTCATTGGATTCGAGGCGGAGGCAGCAAAAACCTGCTTCCAAAGACATGTTTGCTGCCTTTGATCAAAGTGAGTTTCATTGGATTCGAGGCGGAGGCAGCAAAACCCTGCTTCCAAAGGCATGTTTGCTGCCTTTGACCAAAGTGAGTTTCATGGGGTCAAAGGCAGAGGCAACAAAATCCTGCTTCCAAAGGCAAGATTGCTGCCTTTGACCGAAGGGTGTTTCATCGAATCAAAGGCAGAGGCAACAAAATCTTGCTTTCGAGGCAAGATTGCTGCCTTTGACCGAAGTGAGTTTCATCGGGGCAAAGGCAGCAGAAACAAGAAAAGATCCAAAGAATGGCTGCCTCCTGGAAAAAGCAAGATAGGTTCCTGATAATTCATATCAATGGCAAGATGGGTTCATGATAATTTATATCAAAGGTACGATGGGTTCCTGATAATTCACATAAAGAAAATGAATTGTTTACATAAAAGCCCTCATAAGAATAAAAAATGTTGCAAAAACAACACACATATAACCTGATTTATGGCATAATATTAAACAAGTATGACTAGAATGAGAAAGTACATAATACCTGTTCCATAGGGCAGCAGTCATGATGATACATGCCTGAACTCTATGACAGATGATACCATTAGAGCCAAAATCCAGGACCACCCCTCTTACAAGGACCACATCCCGGATCAATTTATAATCAAAGCACCTGAATCCCAGAAAAGATGACCATTGAAAGGAGGATGAGAAATGGGATATGTCATATCCAGGACCGGCTTCGAGAGCGTGATAGAGAAGCTTGGTCAGCAGTACCGGCTGTATGCGCCGGTACGTAAAGTCGGAGAAGGACGCTACACCGATGTGGATGTAGTGAGATATGATTTTGTCACGAAGTTCGAGGAAATTGAGCTCGAAGCAAAATCGGACTATGCGTTCAAGGAGCTCCTGACCCCACTGTCACAGACACTGTTCTTCTTCACAGAAAATGAGGTAAAGGAAGCCGACTTCGATGATCGCGACGTCATCATCTTCCTCAGGAGCTGTGACATGCATGCGGTAAAGAGACTTGACGCGATCTACCTCGAGAACAAGTTCGCGGATCCGTTCTACGAGAGGATCAGAAAAAGAGTGAAATTCGCGCTCATCGGCTGCGCGCACTCCTATGAGGATTGCTTCTGCGTCGACATGGGCACGAACCGCACGACAGAGGGCTATCTCTTCTCGATTGACGTGGCGGGCGATGAGATAAAGAGCGATGTAGCATGTCCGGACGTGGCAGCGCTCTTTGAGGCTGCCGATGCCAAGGCGGAGGATGTAACGCCGGCCTATGTGACAGAGAACGAAGTACGTGTGAAGGTCCCGGCGAAAGTTCCGAACGAGATCTACAAGCACAGCATGTGGGATGAATACACAGCTCGCTGCATCAATTGCGGCCGCTGCAATTTCGTATGTCCGACCTGCACCTGCTATACAATGCAGGATGTCTTCTACACAGACAACGGCAAGGTCGGTGAGCGCCGCCGCGTCGGTGCTTCCTGCATGGTCGACGGTTATACCAATGTAGCCGGCGGCGGACAGTACAGAAGAACCAACGGTGAGAGAATGCGCTTCAAAGTTCTCCACAAAGTCTATGATTTCAGAAAACGCTTCGGCTATGACATGTGTGTCGGCTGCGGACGGTGCGATATGGTATGTCCGGAGTATATTTCATTTGCAAATTGCATCAACAAGCTGAACGACGCCGTAAACGAATTGGAAGGAGGTGCTTCAAAATGACAGCCAATAATCCCTACGTACCATTCCCTTCCAAAATCAAAGAAATCATTAAGCACACAGAAAAGGAATGGACCTTCAGAATGCAGTACACCGGCGACGTGAAGCCCGGCCAGTTCTATGAGGTCTCCGTTCCGAAATACGGCGAGGCTCCCATTTCCGTCAGCGGCATCGGCGAGGATTTTGTCGACCTGACCATCCGCCGCGTAGGACGGGTCACCGATGAAGTTTTCAAGCTGAGCGCGGGCGACACGATCCTGCTCAGAGGCCCGTACGGCAACGGTTTCGACACATCTCTTTATGCAAATGGCGAAGTCATCGTCGTTGCAGGCGGCACCGGCGTTTCCCCGGTTCGAGGCGTCATTGAGGCACTTGCCCATACAGCCGATGCCAAGGACAAGCACGTTATCGTCGGCTTCAAGAGCCCGGGCGACATGCTCTTCAGGGACGACCTTAAGCGCTGGGCAGACCAGCTCGACCTCATTCTCACAGTCGACGGCGCGCCGGAAGGCTATGAGGGCAACATCGGTCTCGTAACAAAATATATCCCGGACGTTCCGATCCGCGACGTCAAGAACGCGCAGGCAGTCGTCGTCGGACCTCCCGCGATGATGAGATTCTCCGTCATGGGACTTCTTCAGAAGGGCTTCGAGGAGAAGAACATCTGGGTATCTCAGGAACGCAAGATGTGCTGCGGTCTCGGCAAATGCGGCCACTGCCGCATCGGCTCCACCTACGTATGTCTGGACGGACCGGTCTTCAACTATGTCGATAGTAAAGACATGATCGATTAAGGGGGTACGGAAATGGCAAGAGATATAAATACAAAAAAGCTTAAGAAAAACGCGTTTCGCTACTCCAAAGT
>JAFWIM010000031.1 GCA_017514845.1 Lachnospiraceae bacterium | reverse complement strand
TCTTCCCATAATTTGTCCTTTCTACTGACAAAGCGGCCGCAAGCTCCCATGCGGGGGCTATACGGCCGTGTTTATTCAGTGTTGTTTTGGCAGACCGCCCCGGCCATAAAGCGGTCGTGATTGTCATCTGCAGCATTCATGTCTTTTTCGGCAAAGGTTTGAAAACTGATTCAGGTGTTTTGTTTTTCTGCAACAACAGAGGTGCCGGAGAGGGCTTCGTAATACTTGACGATTGCATTGTGATCATCCGCGCCGCACCCTGCAGCATTCAGATACTGGAAGATTTCCATGACAGAAGCTGTGAACGGGGCAGGAGAGTTGATCGCGTGAGCGGCATTCAGGGCGTTCGTGAGGTCTTTCGTGTGAAGGTTGATGCGGAAGCCCGGTGTGTAATTGCCGTCGATCATCATCGGGACCTTTGCGTCCATGACATTTGAGCCGGCAAGACCGCCGCGGATAGCCTGATAGACAAGCTCGGGGTCCGTTCCCATCTTTTTGGCAAATGTAAATGCCTCGGAGCATGCAGCGATGTTGATGCCGACGATCATCTGATTGGCAAGTTTCGCGACATTGCCTGAACCGATCGGGCCGACATAGACAACAGATGAAGCCATAGCGGAGAGCACCGGTCTCATAGCTTCCACTGTCTCTTCCTTTCCGCCGACCATAACGGAGAGCGTGCCTGCAACTGCCATGGGTTCGCCGCCGGAGACAGGCGCGTCGATCATTTCAATGCCTTTTTTCTCAAGTTCAGCCGCAATCTTTTTGCTCTCAGTCGGATCGATGGAGCTCATATCGATGAGTACAAGTCCTTCGTGAGCACCCTCGGCGACGCCGTTCTTGCCGAAAACAGCGTCACGGACGTTCGGTGAATTCGGAAGCATTGTGACAATCGCGTCGCATTTTTCTGCCAGATCTGCTCCGCTCGTGCCGGCTTCTGCACCGCATGAAACCAGTTCATCAATCGTTGCCTGCTTGTGCGTGTAAGCCACCACTTCGAAACCCGCCTTGAGCAGATTCTTTGCCATCGGTTTTCCCATGATACCAAGTCCAATAAATCCGATCTTCATCCTTTTTCCTCCTTGTTGTTGTTTATTATGCTAATCAAATTATATGAAAATTAAAAAAATGAATATAGATAAAAAGTGCACAATTTGCTACTATGTTTTTCGTGCAACTCGATAGAATTTCAAATGTGTTTCATATTTGTATCAAATATGTTTCAAATATTGCATATCAGATCCGGAATTTCGTTATTGCTCAGATTGGCGAATGCGGCTGCTTTTCAGCACCGGAGCTTCTTTTTTTATGTTTGAAACCTTTGGTTTACAAATATGAAAGAATACGTGCTATACTTTCCTTATTAACGAATCAAAGTGAGGAGAATGTCACATGAGAAGAAAGGAAGATCGTACCAGCCGGATCCTGGAATTACTTGTAAAAGGGAAGAAGCTGGAAGTTGCGGAACTGTCAGAGCATCTGGGCGTTTCACAGGTAACGGTCCGTAAGGATCTGGATGCAATGGAAGCGCAGGGGCTCATTACGCGGGAACACGGATTCGCGGTGCTCTCCGGCACGGATGACATCAAGGGACGCCTCGCATGGCACTATGAGGAGAAGCGGAAGATTGCCCGGTGTGCGGCAGACCTTGTGGAGGATGGAGATACGATCATGATCGAGAGTGGCAGCTGCTGCGCGCTTCTGGCGCAGACCCTGACCGAGCTGCGCAGAGGTGTGACCATCATAACGAACAGCGCGTTTATCGCCGACTACATAAGAAAGTCCTCCGATTTTCAGATCGTGCTCCTCGGCGGTATCTACCAGCAGGATGCGCAGGTCATGGTCGGTCCGATGGTGCGACAGTGCGCAGAGAACTTTTGGGTCGACAGATTCTTTATCGGTGTCGATGGCTGGTCCGCGAGGACAGGGTTTACCAATCAGGATCAGATGCGGGCGCAGGCTGTCCGGGATATGGCCCGGCAGGCGGATCAGGTCATCGTTCTGACGGAATCTGACAAGTTCACGCGGCACGGCACTGTACCCCTCAATCTGAAGGACAGGGTCAGCACGGTGATCACTGATCAGAGCATAGGGGAAGATGTGAGGGAGGAGCTTAATCAGCAGGGGATAGAGGTCCTCACGGCTGCCTCGTTTTACTTATCGCCCTGACGGTCCTGGTGTTCGGGGCTGCGAGAAAGTCGAAAAAATAAGGTCAGATAAGGGGCTGTCGCATTAGACGGTGTCACCATACTATATGGCAGGCATTACATTATTTGCAAATGTCTGCCATATAGTATGGCGGCGTGTCATAATGCGACAGCCCCTTATGTAATTGTCGACAGTGTTTGTCTTCGAAATTGATTTTTGACTTTTAGCTCAGTGTCATGCCGGCAGCAAAGCTCATGATGAGAATTGCCAGGATAGCGACCGGAGCGACGTACTTGATGAGGATAGCGTAGACTTTGGCAAGACCAAAGCGAACGCCGCACTGCTCGATTTCCGCAATGGCGCTCTCCGGCTTCCATACCCATCCGACGAAGATGCAGCAGCCAAGAGCACAGACGGGAATCATAATTCTGTCTGTCAGGTACTCCATGAAGTCACAGAATGCAGGATAGGTGATACCGTTGGCGGCATCGAACCAGATGCCCTTCAGCGGGACAGCGGCCTGCGTGCAGGTATACAGGCATCCGATGAGGAACATGACCACGCAGACGATAATTGTTGTGCGTGTGCGTTCCCATGAAAAATGCTCTGTCAGGAAAGCCACAATACTTTCGACCAGCGAGATGCTGGAAGTAAGAGCCGCAAAGAGGAGCAGCAGATAGAACAGCACGCCGAAGAATGTTCCGCCCGGCATCTGATCAAATACCTTTGCCAGAGAGACAAATGCAAATCCGCCGCCCTTGCCGATCTCACTCTCGCCCAGGGTCGCAAAAACTGCGGGGACGATGATAAAGCCGGCGAGGAAAGCAACCATTGTATCCATCGCG
>JAFWIM010000030.1 GCA_017514845.1 Lachnospiraceae bacterium | reverse complement strand
TCTTCCCATAATTTGTCCTTTCTACTGACAAAGCGGCCGCAAGCTCCCATGCGGGGGCTATACGGCCGTGTTTATTCAGTGTTGTTTTGGCAGACCGCCCCGGCCATAAAGCGGTCGTGATTGTCATCTGCAGCATTCATGCCTTTTTCGGCAAAGGTTTGAAAACTGATTCAGGTGTTTTATTTTTCTGCAACAACAGAGGTGCCGGAGAGGGCTTCGTAATACTTGACGATCGCGTCGTGATCATCCGCGCCGCATCCCATAGCGTTCAGATACTGGAAGATTTCCATGACTGAAGCTGTGAACGGAGCGGGAGAGTTAATGGCGTGAGCTGCGTTCAGGGCGTTCGTGAGGTCCTTTGTGTGAAGGTTGATGCGGAAGCCCGGGGTGTAATTGCCGTCGATCATCATGGGGACTTTTGCATTCATAACATTTGAACCGGCAAGGCCGCCGCGGATAGCCTGATAGACAAGCTCCGGATCGGTTCCCATCTTTTTGGCAAATGTAAATGCTTCGGAGCATGCGGCTATATTGATGCCTACGATCATCTGGTTAGCCAGCTTTGCGACGTTGCCTGAGCCGATGGGACCTACATATACAACAGAGGAAGCCATTGCGGAGAGCACAGGTCTCATAGCTTCTACAGTCTCTTCCTTTCCGCCTACCATGACGGAAAGTGTGCCTGCAACTGCCATGGGTTCGCCGCCGGATACCGGTGCGTCAATCATATCGATGCCCTTCTTTTCAAGCTCGGCTGCGATCTTTTTGCTCTCGGTCGGATCGATAGAACTCATGTCAATAAGTACAAGACCTTCATGAGCGCCTTCTACGATGCCGTTCTTTCCGAAAACTGCGTCGCGGACGTTCGGGGAGTTCGGAAGCATCGTGACAATTGCGTCGCATCTTCCTGCCAGATCTGCTCCGCTTGTGCCGGCCTCTGCACCGCATGAGACCAGTTCGTCAATTGTTGCCTGCTTGTGCGTGTATGCCACCACTTCGAAACCTGCCTTGAGCAGATTCTTTGCCATCGGCTTTCCCATTATGCCAAGTCCTATAAATCCGATCTTCATCTTTGTCCTCCTTAAAGATTTTTTACTGATAAACGAATTATAAGTAAATTAAAAAAATGAATATAGATAAAAAGTGCACAATTTGACACTCTGTTTTTTTGGAGTTGCGATAAAATTTCATATATATTTCAACATCATTTCATAACAAGTTCATAACATGGAAGATATAGATTGAAATTCGTTTTGTCAATGGATAATCGTATAAAAGAGCTTTTCGGAACTGCTGGGGGAAGAAATACTGAGATATGATTTCCTTATGTTTGAAAGCATTAATCGCCAAAATGAAAGCTTTGTGATATACTTTTTATGCCAATGAACTGAAACAGGAGAAATGTATTATGAGAAGAAAGGAAGACCGCACCAACCGGATCCTGGAATTATTAGTAAAAGAGAAGAAGCTGGAAGTCGCTGAAATATCGGGGCATCTGGGCGTGTCACAGGTAACGGTCCGGAAGGATTTGGACGCCATGGAGGCGCAGGGCCTGATTACGCGGGAACACGGATTCGCGGTGCTCTCCAGTACTGATGACATCAAGGGACGCCTCGCGTGGCACTATGAGGAAAAACGGAAAATCGCCTGTCTGGCGGCAGACCTTGTAAAGGACGGGGATACTATCATGATCGAGAGCGGCAGCTGCTGTGCACTGCTTGCGAAAGCTCTGACCGAGATCCGCAAGGGGGTGACAATCATTACCAACAGCGCCTTTATCGCCGACTATATAAGGCGGGAATCCGATTGCCAGATTGTGCTCCTTGGCGGCATCTACCAGCAGGATGCCCAGGTCATGGTGGGTCCGATGGTGCGCCAGTGCGCAGAGAACTTTTGGGTCGACAGATTCTTTATCGGTGTCGATGGCTGGTCCGCGAGGACAGGGTTTACCAATCAGGATCAGATGCGGGCGCAGGCTGTCCGGGATATGGCCCGGCAGGCGGATCAGGTCATCGTCCTGACGGAATCTGACAAGTTCACGAGACACGGCACTGTACCGCTCAATCTGAAGGACAGGGTCAGCACGGTGATCACTGATCAGAGCATAGGGGAAGAAATCAGACAAGGGCTTTATCAGCTGGGAATAGAGGTTATAATCTCTGACGCAGAACTCTCGTGACATCTTCATTCCATTTTCGGAGCTGGGGAAAGTCCAAAAAATAACGTCAGATAAGGGGCTGCCGCTAGACGGTGTCACCATTATATATGGCAGACATTATTTGCAAATGTCTGCCATAAATAATGGCGGCGCGCCGTAATGCGACAGCCCCTTGTGTAATTATTGACTGTGTTTGTCTTAGAAATTGATTTTTGCCTCTTAGCTCAGCGTCATGCCGGCAGCGAAGCTCATGATCAGAATGGCCAGGATGGCGACCGGAGCGACATACTTGATGAGGATAGCGTATACTTTGGCAAGACCAAAGCGAACGCCGCACTGCTCGATTTCCTCGATGGCACTCTCCGGCTTCCAGACCCATCCGACGAAGATGCAGGTGCCAAGAGCACAGACCGGAATCATAACTCTGTCTGTCAGGTACTCCATGAAGTCACAGAAAGCGGGATAGGTTACGCCGTTGGCGGCGTCGAACCAGATGCCCTTCAGCGGGACAGCAGCCTGCGTGCAGGTATAGAGGCAGCCGATGAGGAACATGATCACGCAGACGATAATTGTTGTGCGTGTGCGCTGCCATGAAAAATGCTCTGTCAGGAAAGCCACAATACTTTCGACCAGCGAGATGCTGGAAGTAAGAGCCGCAAAGAGGAGCAGCAGATAGAACAGCACGCCGAAGAATGTTCCACCCGGCATCTGATCAAATACCTTTGCCAGAGAGACAAATGCAAATCCGCCGCCCTTGCCGATCTCACTCTCGCCCAGGGTCGCAAAAACTGCGGGGACGATGATAAAGCCGGCGAGGAAAGCAACCATTGTATCCATCGCG
>JAFWIM010000029.1 GCA_017514845.1 Lachnospiraceae bacterium | reverse complement strand
TGAATCCATCGTGCCCGTCTGTCTTGTCCAGGCAATTTCCATGGAACCCGTGAGCGTGTTGACTGCGCCGTAAGTGGGGTCATCGCGGAAATTGTTGCCGCGGAAACCGACGATACCGTCGACATCAGTGTAGGCACTGGGCACTCCGAACTCGCCATTGAAGAACGGGGCGTGTGAATCGCGGTCCTCAATATCCTGACCATCGATATTCACACCCGTGTAATCGAACATATTGCTCGGATCAGTCGCGTCGGTGGAGTGCGGCTCAAAAGAAATTTCCTCATAATCGGGAGTAGGCTTGACCGGATTTAGAGGGACCGCTGCGGCCGACACGGAGCTCTCGGCAGTCAGCGTGGACTCCGTTGTGACTGTATCGGCAACGGCGGTTTGCGTGGTTTCGGGCTGGGCGGCATTTGCACTCTTACGACCCTTCACCAGACGCACGATTCCGACACACAGCAAAATGAATGCTGCTGCGCAGGCGGCAATAATTATGAGGCGCTTGCGGTATTCGCGCCTTCTTCGCATCTGAGCTTTCTTGCGGCGACGCGCGCGGTCACGGCGCTCCTGATCGAATTCAGGATCAGTGGATTCGGTCGGGAGGGGGATGCGGTTCCTGCTGCGACTTTTTCTTGCCTGGCTGTCGGCAGAGCTGCGGCTTTCGCTGAGTGGCTCGGTGCTTGCGCGTCTTCTTTTTGGTGAGCTAGAACTGTCTGCTGAGCTGCGACCTTCACTCAGGGGCTCAGTGCTTGCGCGTCTTCTTTTTGGTGAGCTTGAACTGCCTGCTGAGCTGCGGCCTTCATTCAGGGGCTCAGTGCTTGCGCGTCTTCTTTTTGGTGAGCTTGAACTGCCTGCTGAGCTGCGGCCCTCGCTCTGGGTTTCAGCAATTGAGCGTCTTCTTTTCGTGGTGCCGTCAGATGTCCTGCGCTTTTTAGAGGAGCTGCCGGTGACCCTTTCTGTATCAGGAAGCGAGTCCTGACTTGAAGGCCGCTTCTTTGGTCTCGTCTCGTTATCCATCACTATATTCCTCTGTAATTTGATAATAGTGTACTAATATACAATAATATCACATTTATTGACGGCACGTTATACTTTCTTGATAAGAAAATTAGCTGTCTCTAAAGATTTAAGAAGCTCGCGAAGACCGAAGGCAGCAAAGGTGCCTCAGAAGCAGGATTTTTGCTGCCACCGCCGAAGACTCGATGAAGCTCGCGAAGAGCAAAGGCAGCAAACGCGCCTTGGAAGCAGGATTTTTGCTGCCACCGCCGAAGACCCGATGAAGCTCGCGAAGACCGAAGGCAGCAAAAGTGCCTCAGAAGCAGGATTTTTGCTGCCTCCGCCACAGACCCCATGAAACCCACCAAGAGCAAAGGCAGCAAACACGCCTCGGGAGCAGGATTTTGCTGCCTCCGCCACAGACCAAATGAATCAAACCAAAGAGAATCAAAAACAGCTACATAGCAGTTTTCCTCACTATCCATTTACCGCCCCCGATTTTTTTGTTATACTCGAAAAGAACCAGGAAACACATAAATAATAGAAGAACAGGGCAGGTCTCTGCCCCACAAAATCATATGAATAAATACAAACTCCTTGCCCTCGACATGGACGGCACCCTTCTTAATTCAAAAAAGAAAATATCGGATGAGACCGCCCGATGGCTCACGCGCCTTTCGGAGACGGGTGTCACAATTGCCCTGAGCACAGGCCGCAACATAGCCGAGATACGGGAATATGATGAGCAGCTGACCGGCGTTCGGTATGCGATTCTTAACAGCGCCACGATACTGTATGACACACATGATTTTGCCCACCCGATCTACTCGATCACCCTGGATGAGCGGTATGTGCGCAAGGCTCTGGAGCTCACCCGAAAAGCGGATGGCATGTTCCACCTGCACACCATCACGGGCTCGGTCGTCGACCCGTCCTACATCCCGCGGATGGGAGAGTACGCTATGCAGGCGTATCAGCCTATGTTTGCAAATGTCTGTCTCCACACCACCGACTTCGACTCCTACATTAAAAATCACAGCTATGAAATATTAAAGGTCTGCATGTACCACCGCCGGCCGGAGGACCGCGTGGTGTCGCGGAGCATATTGGAGAAGGAAAATGTACAGCTCGTTTACTCAGAGAAGACAGCTCTTGAAGTCTCGCCGAAAGGGACGACGAAGGCTTTGGGGCTTCAGAGGCTGTGCGACTACCTGCATATTTCACCCGAGGAGACAGTGGCAGTAGGGGATGCGGAGAATGACTTGGAGGTGCTGGGATTTGCAGGACTTGCCGTCGCGATGGGAAACGCCAAGCCGGAGGTCAAGGAAATCTGTGACCTCGTCGTAGCGGACAATGACCACGACGGCATCGTGGATGTGGTCCAAAAGGTGTTCGGACTGTAATTATGCGGCATTATGGTTTACGCATTGCTAAGCCTGGGCCTTCGCTTTGCGCATACCTCAGAGGGGAATGATACTCGCAACTGAAACTGGTTTGTTGCTCACCGCCTGCAGAGGCGGGGATTATCTCACATTGATATATAAAGTAGCCTGATAGTATTAACACGAGGAGGGAATTATGTTAAAAGACCCGGTAAAGACTAAAGATGAAATTGTACAGTGGATTCGCGATTATTTTGCTGCAAATGGTCCCACCTGCAGCGCCATCGTCGGCGTCTCCGGCGGCAAAGATTCGAGCGTAACGGCTGCGCTCCTCAAAGAAGCGCTCGGCAAGGACCGTGTCATTGGCGTCATGATGCCCAACGGGGTCCAGAGCGATATCAGCGATTCGCAGGAAATCATTGACCTGCTCGGTATTCCGAGTGTCACAGTCAACATTAAGGCTGGATTTGACGGAATGTTCGGCGCAATCAACGAAGCCCTGGCAGCAGAGCAGCCCGGCGGCATCACAAAGCTGTCCCGCGACTCTGAGATCAACCTTCCTCCGCGCCTTCGCATGAGCACACTGTACGCCATAGGGCAGGCATGCCCGAACGGCGGCCGCGTCGCCAACACCTGCAACCGCTCCGAAGACTACATCGGCTACTCCACAAAATTCGGCGATGCAGCCGGCGACTTCAGCCCGCTGTCAAACCTTCTCGTCCATGAAGTCATCCAGATCGGCGAAGTGCTCGGCATCCCGGAGAGACTGACCAAGAAAGCTCCGAGCGACGGTCTGTCCGGAATGACGGATGAGGACAAGATCGGCTTCACATACGCTGTGCTCGATCACTACATTCTGACCGGTGAGTGCGAAGATGAAGCGACGAAGGCGAAAATTGACAGAATGCACCGGCTGAATTTGCACAAGCTGCAGCTGATGCCCGCATATAAACCGGCGGAATAAAAGCAGACAGAGGTTGAAAATGATAAGGGAGTTCATACCCAGACACGTAGGCAACGGCACAGTTCTTGGAACTCTCGACGCAATGCGCAGAGGGGAGAAAAATATGCATAGGCTGCTCAGGTCGAACTACGCGAATAATAGATTTGCAATCAGGAACCACCGGGATTCTATCCGGCGGGCACACGGACTTGTCGAAGATCAGAAGAATTATACAGATATGAAATTCGGGAAGGTGACGATGGCGTATGCGGGGTGTGAGGTATTTGCAGCCGGGAACGCGCTCAGGACGCTCACCGGGCGGCAGGTCAATTACCCGAAGCTCATCGAGCGCTTCGAGAGAGACGGCATGATCCTGTTTGGCGGTTTCGGGACGGCTCCTAAGGCAATAGCGGAATTCTTCGAGGAGTGCGGCTACGAGACGGAGCTTGTAACCCATCCCGAGCTGTTCGACGGTGTGGCGGCGGTCAATGATGTGGCAATCCTGACCCTGTACAACGATGGCGAGGACATCATGCAGAAGGTCCACACTGTCTGCGTGACCCGCGAGAAGGACGGTTACTACGCGCACAATGTCTATTGTGACGGCACCGTGGTCGGCCCTTGCAAGACGATTGAGCAAATGTTATCTGACATCAACGGCGGCCGCTCCAAGGGAATTTCTTTGATCGGGATCTCGTAAGAATATTGAGCAGCCGGGAAAACAACCGGTTGGGCAGTCAGGGGAGCAGAGAGCTTTGACTTGGAATTGTACCGGCCACATCTTTGACATGGTATACATACTATTATGATCAGAAGCATCAGTATAGATAAATTCGGGGACGTCGATTCCCTGCAGCTACAATTGAAGAAATTCCACAACGTGGACGTGAGCAGCGGGGGTGACTCGCTGCTTACTATGTTGCTCGCGCTTAGCCAGAGCTTTTTGCCGGGATACGCGTACGACTGGCAGAACGTAGCGCGACCGGGTGACAGCGGCTTCGGGAACGGCAGGCTTGCTGTGCGGGGGAAGCTGTTTGACGGCGGTAGATTTGCCCGGTGCCTCGGCGAGGGCAGTTCCTATTGCTCCGGCAGGATCGAGTTCGTGATCGAGAACCCGGAGAATCCTGTGGAAGGATATGCAGACCGGAAGCGGGCCGGAGCCGACGACTTCCGTGAGCTTTGCAGGCTTTTCGGGGAGAAATTTGCAAATGTGAGAAGGTTCGCACTTGGGATTGAAACCTCATTTGCAAAAAAGAGCGACAACAACATTCTCTCATACCAGATGGTCAGCGTGTGTTGCGAGAGAGTGTGGGACGAGGACATTACGGGATTTTTTGAGCTGGTGCTGTACAGGAACGGGACGAACTACGACCTCTACTGGGACGAGCTGCCGGACATCCGCGGCACAAGGAAGAGCGGGCGCGCGAAGGGCTGCAACGTTCGGATGCGGAACCTTGCGGTGCTCGATATCGTGTCGGACGGGGTGCAGGACGGAGCGAAATTTGAGGAGGTGCTGCCGAGCGTGATCAGGATCTCGCGGATCGCGGCGGATCAGTTCGGGACGCTGAGATTTCTTGACGTCGGGCGAAAGCCGATTCCGGAAGCCGGCTGTGATGGTGGTGCGCAGGTGCCTGCTCAAGGCCCCTGCTATTATGTCGGTGCTCACGGCGAGTACACGGACGCCGTGGTCAGAACATATACCGAGGAGAAAATCAGGGTCGCGTGGCCGGACCCGGAGACGGGGAAGATTCGGCATGGCCTTTTTGAGGAAGCCTATGAGGCCTGGAAAAATAAGATTGGCAGTGCGCTTCTAGATGAGAGCGAAAATAAAACCGGCAGCCCTCGCCTTGACAGAACCTGGGCAGAGGGAGCAGCCCTTGTTCAGGGCTTGATCCTCCGCACCGGTGAAACGCTGGTCATAAGCGGCAATGCCGGGCTGCCGGATAAATTCTTTGATTTTCTTTCCTGTATGGGAAGACAGATCGTACAGGTCACTTAGATTCAAGTGCTTTGATGTTTATAGTCGCTCAGGTGGTTCCTGACAGCTAAGACGGACCTGGCAGGTCAGATCGTTCCCATGTGTTTGATGAGATACTGCATTTCGATCTGCTTGAGGAAAATTTCCATATAGCCTTTCAGGATCAACAGATCCTGCTCCGGATACTTCTCCTCATAGTGCGTGTAGTTGTCGCCGAGGATCCTGCGCAGATCCGGCGTGTTGATAAGGTCTTTCTGCAGCAGGTAATCGGAGATGGCATCGAAAAGCTGCTTTGTGACGACCTCCTCCGCCGGTTTGCCGAGCTCACTCAGTGCATAATCCTTGACCAGGGTCTCGAGGGCGGAGCAGTAGCCGAGGGCAGCAAGTTCGGTGTCGCCTGCCTTCTCTGAGCGGAGAGACTGGTTGTACATGGCGATGAAGCGGGGAGAAATCTTCTCCAGGGTGTCATTGGTGTACTCCTTTGCGAGGCTCGGGTAGATGCAGACGACTTCGGCGTCAGTGTTGCCGGACTCGCGGAGATTTGCAAAAAAGAAAGTTTTGCTGCAGCTGGTGCATTTGACGGAGGAGAGGAGGAGGTTGGCATTTGCAGAAAATGCAAATACCTCCCGCGCCGTCGACACCGCATCCGTCCCCGTTCCGCAGTGCGGGCAGACCGCCGGTTTCAAATAAAAACCTGTGTAGCCCTGCTGAAATTCACTGGCATTTTTTCTGATAAAATTCATAC
>JAFWIM010000028.1 GCA_017514845.1 Lachnospiraceae bacterium | reverse complement strand
TTATTCGAATTCTATAATACCCTTATGGTATTTTTTATATCTTGTTGTTTAAGTAATACGTGAACCACAAGATTTAGATTTATTATTACAGTTATATCGTTTTATCAGATTTTGTTTGGTCAATGCTTGGTCACCATTACATATAACTGATTTGCTTTATTACTCCGTCGATTCACGTGCTACTGCCCCAAAGACCTATCATCCTTATACTCTTTTACGATATACTGCCCGCCGGCTGTCCTGGCTATGACGCTCTGCCGGCTGGTGCTACAAAAAGCTGCCCCCTGACGGAGGCAGCCCTTTCTGAAACACAGGAGATGTAATTATTCCTTTACACCGCCCAGCGCAACGCCGGCGATAATGAACTTGGACAGGAACAGATAGATGATAATAATCGGGACAATCGCGACGGTAATCATCATATAAACCTTACCCATATTAAAATTCATATAGTCCGCGCCGCGGAGAGTGGCAATCAGAATCGGCACTGTCATCTTGTTCTTAGACTGAAGTACAAGAGCAGGGATGAAGTAATTATTCCATGAACCGACGAATACAAAGATTGCCTGAACCGCAATAGCAGGCTTCATGATGGGCAGTACAATGGAGTTAAATGTGCGAAACTCACCGGAACCGTCAATCCGGGCTGCCTCTACCAGCGCAAGCGGCAGAGACGACTGAAGGTAGCTGTACATGAAGTAGAATACAGCGGGTGAAGCAATCGAGGGTATGATCATGGGCAGAAGTGTGTCATACATCCCCATCTTCGTGATCAGTCGAAGGAAACCCATTGCCGTGACCTGTGTAGGCATGACCAGGATCATCATGATGAACGTGAACGCCGCATTTCGCAGCTTGAACTGATACACGTACAGACCATAGGCGGTCAATGCTGAAAAATAGGTACAGATTGCCGCGCAGCAGCTGGACACGATCAAGCTGTTCAGGATACCACGCAGCATGGGGAAAGTTCCGTCATTTGCCACAGACATAAAGTTTTCCAGAAAATGTGTGCTGGGCAGTGCAGAGAATCCCTTCTGCAGTTCCGCATGAGAACGGGTAGAGTTAATGATCAAAATGTAGAAGAAGAACAGGCACAGAAAAGCCAGAATAATAAGTACCGTATGGGCGACAATACTGCGCACGTTGATTGGTTTATGCTCTTTCATTTTAACGTGCCTCCTTCTTCTTGCTGCGCTTCGACTTTTTCTCTCCGTCATCATTCAGCATACGATAAACGATGAAGCAGAGGATAGCGCTGACGATAAACAAATATACACTCAGCGCACCTGCCATGCCGTAGTTGGACGCCTTCAGGTGACTGTTCAGGAACATGATCAGCGTGTAGGACGTACGGTCGGGGGATCCCTGTCCGTTTGTGAGGATCTGCGGCACATCGAACATTTGAAGACCACCGATCATGGAGGTGATCAAAGTATAGGAGAGAATGGGCCGGATGAGCGGCAGGGTGATCTTGAAGAAAATCTGTGTATGTGTACACCCGTCCAGCGAAGCCGCTTCAAACAGATCCGGGCTGATACCCATGATCGCTGCCATAAGCATGATTGCTGTATTACCGAACCACATGAGGAAGTTCATCAGTCCTACAAGTGCCCGGGTTCCGCCGACTGTTCCCATAAAGTCAATCGGCTTTTTGGCAAAGCCCATATCCATCAGGATGCTGTTCACAGGGCCGGAATTGGAGAACATGGTGAAAAACAACATGGCAAATGCAGATGCCATAATCAGGTTGGGCAGGTAAATAACCACCTTGAAAAACTGCTCACCGTGAATCTTCAAACGCGCGTCTGTAAACCACGCTGCCAGAACCAGAGAGATGATGATCTGAGGTACAAAACCAAGCATCCACAGAGTAAATGTGTTCCCCGCATAGCGCAGAAGGTCGGATTTCAACAGAGCAATATAGTTGCCCAGACCCACAAAATTAGGACCGACCTCCTTAAGACCGGAGCGGTAATACTCAAAAAAACTATAGCGAATAGTATCTACCAGCGGAATAAAGGAGAACACAAAAAAGGTTACGAAAAACGGGAGGATAAAGAAATATCCAAATTTCGAGTAATCAACTCGTTTTGCTCTTTTTGCATCCATGTTCGCACTTCCTTAATTTTCTGGCCAAATAATCTGGGTGATATCCGGATAACGCTCCTTGATTGCTGTCTCAAAGTTATTCTTTGCCTGGTCGAAAGAAACCTGACCCTGCAGGTAATCGTTGAATGACTGCTGAATGATTTCTACGCAGCCCTGATCATACGGAGAGAGCGTTGTCATCTCAATTCCTTCTGCAGCGGGAGCGAAGTACTTGAACGGGTTCTCTCCACCCAGGAATTCAGTGCCAAAGCTGTCATCTTCAGCAAACTTCTTCATAACGACCGTGTTGTTGCTGAATTCGGTGTAGGTGCGGGTAATCTTCTCCATGTTATCCGCATTTCCGGTAAGTGCAAGGATGATTTCCTTGACATGTTCAGGATTGTCTGTGCCGGTGCAGCCGTGGATGAAGGAACCGCCCCAGTTGAAGTCCTGCGGGCCTGTGGTCACACCCCAGGATCCGGGCTCGCCGTCCCAGTTGGGCGTCAGCACAAAGTCAATGCCCCATGCGGGGAACAGGAACGCAAATACTTTGGACTTGGAGCCCATGGACTTGTTCCAGTCATCATTCCACTGCCCCTTAATAGTCTTATCCAGATAACCTGCGTCCAGCCACTCCTTGGAATCGGAGATCCACTCCATGATTCTTGGGTCGATCTTCATGATGACATCAGGACCGTCCACCGTGACCCACGGCTCAGAGATGCTGTTGCCATAGCTCCGGAAGGTATCTGCATAGGAAGCGAACGTATAGTAGCCTTTGTCCTTAAGCTGCTGTGCTGCGTCCTTCATCTTTCCCCAGTCAGATACGATTGCTCCGATTTCTTCCGGATCGTCAGTGCCGAAGACTTCTTTCGCAATGTCACGACGATAGACCAGCAGGCACGGGCAGCCCTGCCATGTGGATCCGCGCTGTACGCCGTCCGCATCAGAAGCCACGACCTTGGTATATTCATACTGATCTGCCAGATCCTTGTCAGGATCAATACCGAGGTCGGTGAGAGGCATAGCGACGTTAATGTCCTTGTCGGTATACTTCACGACATAGTCCGTCTCGGACAGGAACAGATCCACTTTGTCGTCAGTGGCAGCACTATCCTGTCTCAGAAGAGCCTCATCAAGCTTCTGCTGATATACTCCGTCCGTGTTAGGATTTATGACCCAATGAATCTCGCAGCCATCAGTGAGATACGTGATTGTGCCATCATCGGAAGTATGGTCAATTTTGTCATACACTGCTTCCACACGGGTCTTGAACTCGTCATTCCAGCTGTAGATGTTTATGATTTTACCTTCCTCCCCGGCAACGGCTTCACCCCCACCGGAAGCTGCCGAACTGCCGGAACTGCCGCCGCACGCAGCGAGCAGACTGGTCAACATCAGCGCAGCCAATAACAGACTGAACACTTTCTTTCTCATAATTGATACCTCCTTTTTTGTTGATTTTGCTCAATCTTTGAGCTGATTTTCTGTACAATTATATATTTTCAACAAAACAGAATATATCAAATGCATTCCAATAATATCAAATCCATGCGCTCTTTTGTCCGAAATTCAAATAAGTTTTCAGGTCGTTCGAAACGCTTGACAAGCCAAATATTGCCATGCTATTTTGAAAAAAAAGGGGGTGGAAAAATGGATGATGTTAAAAAAAAGATGAATCCAATCGAGTATGACTGGACCACCATGGGGGACGGCAGGAAGCATCGGGATCCTGTCGAGGAGATGATGTTCTATCAGGCAGTTGCATCCGGGTCCATTGGTCTGGTACAGGACAACTGCAGCCGAAGAGTCTTTGAGGAAACTGAGTGCATGGGAATTCTATCCGACGATCCGGTACGGAATCTGAAATATCATTTCGTGGTCACAACGGCGATGATTACCCGGTTCTGTTGGGATGGCGGTATGCCCCTCGAGGAGGCATTTGGACTCAGCGACTTTTACATCCAACACATGGATCGTTGCAAAAGCATAGCTGAAATCGTCATTCTCCACGACCAGATGTCGCTCGATTACGCAGGAAGAATGAACAAACGAAAAAACCTGGCTGCGTCCAGCAGACAGGTAGCAGATGCCATAAATTATATTTACTCCCATATCTCCCAGCGCCTTACAGTAAAGAACCTAGCCAAAGCAGTCAACAGTTCCCCGTCTTATTTATCCCGCGTCTTTAAGCAGGAGGTGGGCGTCTCAATCAGCGAATACATTCGAATGAGAAAAATTGATGCCGCCAAGAACCTCCTGCGTCTCAGTGATCACGAACTGGCAGATATCGCCTATATGCTGTCATATTCATCTCAGAGTCATTTTATTCAGCAGTTTCGAAGTGCCGTCGGCATGACTCCAAAAGCATATCGTGACAAGTATTATATGAATTTCTGGGTAGACATCTTTAACAAAGAAACCCGGCAGGACCAACAGGCGCCTTAAAGGATCATCTCGATTTCCGTCCTCTCTGTCAGCAGGCTTTCCGGTATTTCGCTGCCCCACGCCGCTTTTCCGTTGACCAGAAGCCTCTCGCAGCCCGACTCTCTGCCATGGGGATTGCGCACAACAATATGCAGCTTCTTTCCCCGGAATTCCTTGTCTATTTCAAGCTCCTTCCATTCCTTAGGAATCGAGGGGGCTATTTTGATGCCATGCAGCATCGGGCGTATGCCCAGTATACCTTCCACACAGCCCACCATGATCGTGGAAGCTGTGCCTGTGAGCCAATGGACGTGAGACCGTCCCAGATGCGGACTGTCCGGGCCTTCGGTGAACTGGCCATAGCAGTAGGGTTCAATGACCCTCACCTCCGCCCGGTCGTTCTGCATGGAAGGCGCGTTTTCACAGAAGTACTGATACGCCCTGTCGCCATTCCCGAGCAGTGCTTCGGCAAGGATGAGCCAGCCCTGGGACTGGGAGAAGATTCCCGCATTTTCTTTCACGCCCGCATTATAGATGACCGCCAGCGCTCCGTCAAAGGCATGGGCGTGGTAGGGCGGCGTCATGAGGACCGCGCCATACGCAGTGTTCAGCTGCTTCCACACCTGCTCCATCGCAAGCTCTGCCTGCTGCCCGTCTGCCAGACCGCTGATGACCGCCCAGCTCTGGGGATTGAGCCAGAGATTGGCCTCCGGCGACGTGCGCTCTCCGATCGTCTCGCCCTTCTCCGTGAAGCCGCGGATAAAGCGGTCCTCGTTCCAGCAGAGCTCCGCCAGTCTTCCGCGAAGCGCTGCCTGTTCATACTCCAGCTGCTTAAGATACTCTTTATCCGACTGTTCTTCAGCAAATGCCCGCAGGACAGTATAGGCGTAATAATACTGGAATGCCACAAAGGAGGACTCCCCGTTCGCCCCCAGCCGCAGGCAGTCGTTCCAGTCGGCATACAGACCCGCCGGCATTCCGTGCGGCCCGAGGTGGTTCTTTGAAAAGTCAAGAGCGCGCTTCAGATGCTCATAGACCGTTCCCTCATCCCGGTTGGCAAAGGGAATCACTTCATCAAGGAAACCCGTGTCCCCCGTCTCGGCGATGTACTTGTAAACGGTAGGGAACAGCCAGAGGGCATCGTCAGCCCGGTAGGCAGGGTGGCCTGTCGACTTGCGGTAGCTCTCGTCCTCCGGCGTATCCTCATGGCCTGCATTGTGGTCGAACTTCACCAGCGGAAGCGCGCCGCCGTGATCCACCTGAGCGGAGAGCATGAAGCGTATCTTCTCTTTAGCCTGCTCCGGAGCAAGATGGATCACGCCCTGAATATCCTGTACTGTATCCCGGTAGCCATAACCGTTGCGCAGACCGCAATAGACGAACGATGCGGCCCGGGACCACGTGAATGTCATAAAGCAGTTGTAGGCGTTCCACACATTGATCATGGTGTCAAAGGCCGGGGACGGCGTTTTGACATGGAACCGCGAGAACTTTTCCTGCCAGTCACTGCGCAGAGCATTGATTTCCGATACGCAGACTGTCTCCGGCTCGGCATAGCATGCCATGAGACCAGCGCTCTCCGCCGGTCCCTTTTCACCCAGAAGGAACGCAACAGTCTTCGACTCTCCGGGCATGAGACGTACCACCGCCGAGAGCGCACCGCAGCTGTTGCCGTTGTAATTCAATATACCTCCAAGGTCTCCGTCCGCCACGCCACGTGGATTGCCGTATCCGCGATAGGAACCGAGGAATGCGGCCTTGTCTCCGCAGAAGGAGGAGACCTGCGCGCCGGCGAGGGCAAAGAAACGCTCTGTCACGGTCTTGTCATCCACATCTTCGTCGCTTGCCAGGGCATCCAGGTTCCCGTGGATCTGCTGGCGGATCCGTCCGTCATCATAGATCGTCCGGGTGACGAACTGGGAGTATTGCAGATTGACCTGGTCCTGCTCATAGTTGCCGTTGCTTGTAAACTCGGCATAGCCCGTCAGTGTCAGCTCCCGCTCCTCTTCCGATTGGTTCTCTACCCTGAGGCACCACACCTCATGGGTACGGCCGAGCGGCACATAATACGACGCCTCTGCACAGATGCCGCGGTACCGGCTGCACATGGTGGTATAGCCGGTCCCGTGCCGGCACTCACTTTGATACTCACCCAGATCCTTGCCGACCGGCTGCCACGAAGCCGACCAGAAATCGCCATCCTGATTATCGCGTATGTAAAGATATCTGCCCGGCTGGTCGAACTGATTGAACACATAGCGCAGGATGCGCCCCTCTGCACCCGATTTCACAAAACTGTAACCGCCTGCGTTATTGGAGATCAGCGCTCCATACTCGGGAGAACCCAGATAGTTCGCCCATGGCGCGGGCGTGTCCGGTCTCGTGATGACATACTCCAGGGTCTTGTCGTCAAAATATCCGTATTGCATATTTCCTCCTTACATCAGTTCCAAAATAATTTCGTTGCGGTCCGGCGGAAGTTCCCGGATTTCCTCAAGGCTTATTATGGCTTTTCCATCAAGGACTGTCACCGGCAAAAGCCGCCTTTGTGCTGTGTCCTGTACATAAGCCTTTGCGATTCCATATGCGCCGTAATCCTGCCCGGTCGTATTGACAATGGTAAGGCAGAACTGCTTTCCGGCAAAGAGAAAGGTGAGTGATGCCCGCCCGGATGCGTCAAACTGACTGCCCATAATCTTAGGGGCAATAACAAGATCGCCCAGTTCGCCGTGTACGCCGAACACTTCCGTGACCATTGTCAGCAAGTACCAGCTTGCTGCACCGGTGAGATAGTGATACATCCCCCGTCCGTCCGCCCTAAAATACTCCGGTATGCCCGGATAAATCTTGCTGGTCTCAAAGTCCAGGGCAGTATCAGCAAGGCTCGAAAGCGCCTTCCAACCTTCCCGGGCAAATCCCCGGCGATAAAGCGCATTTGCATACATCACCGCCATGTGGGAAAAGACTGCGCCATTCTCCTTTTCTCCGTAGGCAAATCCGAACATTCTTCCCATATCGAATTTCAGTTCATGGAAATCGGTGTTCAGCCGATAACCGCCGATCTCCCTGCGATAAAGGTACCGGTCCGCGCTTCCGGCAATCTCTTCCACCTGACGTGGGGTCGCGGTGCCGCTCATTACGGCAAATACCTGTCCCGTCAGCATCATTCGCACACCGCTCTCAAAAACACCTTCCACTCGTCGTCCGTGATTGTCATAGTAGCTGTTGAACCAGCCACCGTTCTCACCCAGATCCAGCCATTCCTGCCGACGAAGATGTTCCATCAGCCAGTCTGCTTTTCCTTCCAGATTCGATGCAATTTCCTCACTGGAAATCTGAATAACTGTGCCGCTCAGCGTGTGATAGCACAGTTTAAGATATTGCCTTAGCAGTTCCGTTTTTTGGGTTACGCTCTCATACACCTCCTGTTCATCCGTCAGCAGCACCAGAAGTTCCTCGGGAAGTGTAACCGTCCGTTGTCCCAAAGCACGCACAAGCGTTGCAAGATCACGGAGATTGCCTGCGTAGGCAAAAGTAAAGGCAACGCTCTCCCCACGGTCACCTGCCATATCCAGAGCATCGTTCCAGTCTGCACCTCGCATGCGATAGACGTTATGGCTGCCAACTTCAAAAAACCCGGTCAGGTGCTGAATGAGCAGGTGTTCCAGGACGGTTCCAACATAGATTTCTCCCTGCTCCGTCCGCAGGTAATTGCCGTCTCTTTCTTTCCAAAGTTCGTCCACTTCTGTGCCGCGGGCTGCCTGTTGATCTTTAAAATAAGTTGCTCTTTCGTTCAGGATATCCAGATCGCCGGTCTGATCAATGTACAGCTTTGTGGTCATCAGAGGCCATAGAGCATGGTCCATCCACACACGCGCGATACCGTTACGGTCTGCAATAAAATTGCCAAAGCCGTCACCGATAATTGTTGCATTTGTGCCGTCGATGCGGACCCCGCCGTAATTTTTTATCAGCATCTCCCGCACGTCGGATGGGTCCATCAGCAGGAGAGACAGACAGTCCTGCCACAGGTCGCGCCAGCCTCTGCCTCCTCGCCCGTAATCATGGTGGGGAAGGAACGAGCAGCCGAAGATGCGACGCAAAAACGGCTGGATGCCGACCCAGCGCATCCACCGGTCAAAATTGCTGTTGCCGGTATGGAATTGAAGATTGACCTGCTTATTCCAGTACTGTTTTGTCTCCTCAAGCGCCTTACTCACCTGTTTCGACGTGCTGTAAGCGGATTGCACGCGCTCAATCTCCTCCTCATCGTCCGATACCCCAAGGAGGACGATATACTCTGCGCAATCTCCCGCCTTCAGAGCGATCTCGGGAAAAGCGATTCCGCCCATGGCCTCCCGTCCGGCAGCGGCTGCACCTGCTCCGTTCCCGGGCAGGCGCTCATATACCGACCGGGGATGAAGAAATGTGCCGCCCTCACCCAGAAAGGCGTCCAGCGTAGGATAAAACGATTCCGGGCATTGACCGGTCCCTGTGCTGCCCAGCACATAGTAGATCCTGCGATTCTCCCTATGACCCTTCTCATCGAAGGACATGGTGGGTTTTACAAGTACACCGTTTTTCGTTGTCCGGATGCGGTGCAGCATGGAAGTAACATTGCGATGGTCGCGGATATTATCCGCACTTCTGCCATAGATAGGAATTGCCGCAATGCCCCGGAGCATCCGGGTGGCGTTTCCGGTATTCGTGATACGGACATGCAGGATCTCCGCATTCTCATCGGGCGGGATAAAAGAAGTCAGTTCAGAGCGAAGACATAGCTTTCGGCTTTCCCGGCGCAGCGTCTGCCACAGAAATCCTGCAGTAAGCTCGCTCTCATCCATATCCGGTGTAAAGCGTGCTGCCTCCTGTTCAGCAGAAACGCCCGCCGCAGACCAACAGCCATCCTCCGTTACGCACCAGAAATTGCGCGTACTGCGGCTCATGTGCAAGTTTTCTGCACTGACCGGCTCCAGCAGAAAGCTTTCCTGATCCAGCTTGCTGTCACCGCCAAGCGTAGGAGTAATTGAGCTCTTAAGTCCTGTCTCGCCGGCCAGAGGGAAATACAGATAGCTGATTTCTTCCGGGTCACGAATAGCAAAAGTGCCCTCATCATCAATAAATCGTATTCTGCTCATGGATTCACCTCATTCCTTTTGATAAACTTTCACATAATCTACCGAAAGAGCTGCGTTTGCAAAATCAACAGTCTCGTCCGGATACCCAACCCACTCTCCGCCTACAGCGAGGTTCAGAATGATATACATATTGTGATCAAAGGGCTCAGGGAAAGGTCGTCTCTCTTCCCCTTCTCCGGCGCAGTACCAATCCTGCGCTTCGTGGAACAGGATGCCGTCTACATACCAGCGTATACGTCCCGGTTCCCACTTGAGTGCAAAGTCATGATATTCCAGAGAGAAATCGCCCTGCTTAAGTGTCAAAATTCCCTGATTTTGTTCATGAGGCAGACCATAGTGAATAGTACCGTAGGCAGTGTCTGTATTCTGACCCAGCACCTCCATAATATCAATTTCTCCGCAGTATGGCCAGTCTCCATAGATATCCTCATCCGCCAGAAGCCAGAAGGCAGGCAGAAATCCCTTCCCTGCCGGAACCTTCAACCGGGCTTCGAAGATGCCGTAGGTAAACTCATGCTTCCCCCTTGTATTGACCCTCCCGGAGGTGAAGGCACCGCTGCCGTCTCTCCCCGCGCGTTTCACCGCCCGAAGTAATAGTTTACCATCCTGTACCGCTATGTTTTCTTCCTCATCCACATAGCGCTGCCACTCCTCGTTGACCCATCCCGGGTCATGGAGTTCTACATTCCAGTCGCCGCGGTTCAGGGAAGGACCGCGGAAATCGTCTTGAAAGACCAGTGTATAGCCTTCATAGGACAGTTGTGTTTCCATATTCTCCTCCTTATTTTTCAAATGATCCTGTGTGGGAACTTCTTCAAACAGGTCAAAAACCCGCCGCAGATAAAAAGAATTGGCAAATGCTCCGCAGCCGCTGCCAATAAGGACCCAGAATGCAATCAGTTCTGCCGTTCGGTCAGGAAGCAGCAGCAGAGTAAGCAGAGGCAGCAGATTCACCAATGTCATAAAAAAGGTAATTGGAAGCTGAGTCACCGACAGAGCGGCAGCATTTCTGTAGTGGCGGGATAAACGGTTTTCAAAACGCGCCATCAGAGGGAACAACCAGCTAAGCCAGGCGGTCAGCAGAAGCGCTGCGATGCAGAGCAGGATAAATAAATATGGGGAAAATAACAGCATTCCCGCAAAAAGGGCATAGACTATCAGAAAAAACAGCGCGGCATCAAGAAGCAGAAACGCTCCCCCGGGAATAGTGTAAAAAAAGCTGCTTCTCAGGGCTGCAAGATATCCCTTTACTATTGTGCCTTCTTCATTCCGCACCATTTTCATCGTCATAATATACAGAGCCGTAATCGCAGCCCCTGCGGGAACAACGAGTACACAGGAGAGGCTGAAAAGTATGCTGAGCAGTATCAGATCGCACACTCTGCTCAATAACTGTATTACCGGATTGTCCGGAGTAAATAGTCGCACCATTCAGTGTCCTCCCCTTCATTTAGTGCATCCTATTGTATCGAAAAAACGGTTTTAATTTATATCAAAGAGCTGTCAAAAGTATCAGATTGGTGCATAAGTGACCTCATCATCAAAGCTAAGGCTGATTCCTCTTTGCGGATTATAGCGGGCTTTTTTATGCCGCTTCAAAAATCCAGACAAAATACACATGCAAATCCTTTTTTGTTATCAATTTGATATATTTGTCAATAATCTGGTATAAGCTTATTCAATTCTCACGATATAATTATACAATATCAATATTTTTAAGGAGGTGTTCTATGAAAGCACAAAAACACATCTCTGCACTCCTTATAACACTGCTCACCGTTTCTGCGATGAGCGGGATGGCTCCGCCTGTATATGCAGACGAGGCTCCTTCGCTTAGCTACGATGGCTACACAGAGGTCTGGGCAGAGGAATTTGACGGAAATGAACTGAACAGGAACGACTGGAACGTGGAACTGCACAACCCCGGCTGGGTCAACTCCGAGCTGCAGGCTTATGTGGACAGCGAGGATAATATCCGCGTTGAAGACGGGATGCTCTATCTGATTCCCAGGGAGCAGACGAAGGAGATGGATGCAGGCGCTAACCTGTTGAAAAACGCAGACTTCTCAAATGGAAAGAACAGCTGGACAGAGACCATTGCGAACTGGGACAATCCCCCTCTGGCAGAGGCATCCAGCAGCATACAGGATGGGTCGATCCGATATAACATTACCAATCCCGGCACAGAGGATTGGCATGTGCAGCTCAAGCAGGAGGGGATTTCCCTTGCGCCGGGCACTTATCATGTGTCCTTCAAAGCCAGCAGTACTGTGGACAGATCTATCAAAGTAGTGATGATGAGTGCGTCGTACGCATGGTATGGCGGACTGGACGAAGTGAATCTTACCGGCACCCCCAGTGAGTACTCTTTCGATTTCACCATGGATAGCGAGGATCCCACAGCTCAGCTTGCTTTCTCCATGGGAAAGACGGGCGCTGATGCTCCTCCGGCCAGCACTATCACCATTTCTGACATCTCTCTTTCCTCTGATGCGCCGGCAGGCACTGTCGTCACCGGCTACACATCCGGTCGAATCAATACTCAGAACAAACAGACCTTTACCTACGGTCTTTTTGAGGTTCGGGCAAAAGTGCCGGAGGGTCAGGGTTATCTTCCGGCGTTCTGGCTGATGGCAAATGATGAGAACGCCTACGGTCAGTGGCCCCGCTGTGGCGAGATTGACTGCATGGAGGTCATGGGTCAGGATACCCAAAAGCTCTATGGCACCATTCATTACGGAAATCCCCATGCGGAGAGTCAGGGCACCTATGTGCTCTCCGGCGCGGACAGCTTCAGCAGTGATTTCCACACTTTCTCCTGCGAATGGCTCCCCGGAGAGATACGCTGGTATGTGGACGGAAATCTCTATCACAGCGAACAGGACTGGTATTCCACCACAGAAGGGCAGGGAACTCTTACCTATCCCGCTCCTTTTGATCAGCCCTTCTATATCATTCTGAATCTTGCTGTCGGCGGAAGCTGGGTAGGCAATCCCGATGAGAACACCAGCTTTGACAATAATCCCTATGTCGTGGACTATGTGCGTGTCTATCAGAAGGATAGCTATGATGAAGATGTCACCCGTCCCGAAAAAGAGTTCTCCCCCAGAGATCCTGACGAGGAGGGCAATTACATCGTCAACGGAACCTTTGACGATGCGGAATCACTGACGGACGATGAAAACTGGAAGTTCATGACAGCCAACGGCGGTGTTGCAAATGCTGTCATCGAAGATGGCAGGATGCACATCACCACCATAGAGCAGGGCAGCGTAGATTACAGTGTGCAGCTTGTCCAGGCCAATATTCCGCTGGAGAAAGGCGCTACGTATCAGGTCTCATTTGACGCTTCTGCAGATGAGTATCGCACCATGAACGTGGACATCAAGGCTCCTGACCACGGCTATCAAGCCTATATGCCCACGCAAACCCCTGAGATGAACTCGGAAACGCGAACATATACCTATGACTTCGTCATGCAGAGTGATTCCGACGAAAATGCCCGGTTGGAGTTCAACATGGGAGCAATGGGTTTTGATTCTCCGATCCGACTGGACAACGTGGTGGTGAAAAAGATCGCCGACCCGGATCCGAACGCCAAGGAAACCAAGACAGTCCTGGCCAACGGCAACTATATCTATAACGGCTCCTTCCAGGAGGGTCCGGGCAAGCTTGGCTACTGGACACTCTCCGATGACACTGCTGCCGGCGTCACTGACTTCTCCGACGGCAGACGCCTCAAAGTAACAAAGGAATTGACCCTGACACAGGAGGATCTCACCTTCCAGGAAGGCGCACCCTATGCGCTGAGCTTTGAGGCAGAGGGCGAAGGCAGTATAACCGTCACGGTAGGCGGGCAGGAATTTACTGCCGAGTTGACCGGCAGCAAGCAGGAATACAGGTTCAGACTCCCTGCTTCCCTGTCCTACACTGACCAGACCGTCAGCGTATCCTTCCCCGGAAACGGAACGGTATACTTTGACAATATCATGCTGGCCGAAGATGCACTCATTAAGAATGGTTCCTTTAATAACGGCCTGACCGCATATGAGATCTATGTAGACAGCTCCGCCAATGCGTCCTATGTGGTGGACAGCCTCAATGAGGATAATGCGCTGGACGTGACCGTGAACAATACCGGCGATCAGGATTGGAAAGTACAGATCAAGCAGAACAATGTTCCTCTGGAAAAGGGACAGACATATACCCTTCAGTTCAAGGCCAAGTCCGATATGGAGCGTACGATCCGTGTGGTCATGCAGGGGCAGGAAAACAGAGGCTGGGCCGTCTACTCCAGCGACAACATGGTGACACTTGGGTCGGAATTCCAGACCTTTACCGATACGTTCACTATGAACGAGGATACCGATCTGAACGCTTTCCTGAGCATCTGTCTTGGAAATGTAGACGAGCAGATCACCACTCAGCACCGTGTGGTCATTGATGACATCAGTTTGACGATGGAGGAGGCACCGACACCTACACCTACGCCTTCACCAAAGCCGACACCGACGCCTGCACCGACCTACAAGTTCTCTGACGTTCAGAATCCGAAGCATGCGTACTTTAACGCAATTTACTGGGCTGCCGACGCAGGGATCACCAAAGGCTATCCGGATGGCACGTTCGGCATCGATAAGCCCTGCACACGCGGCGAGATGATGATGTTCCTCTGGAGATATGCAGGAAAGCCGACACCGAAGACAGTTTCAAAATCTCCGTTCAAAGATGTGCCCAAAACGCATACCTTCTATAAAGCAATTCTCTGGGGATCTCAGAAAGGTATTACAAAAGGCTATTCGGATGGAACATTCGGTCTAAACAGGAATGTGAGCCGTGGTGAATGTATGATGTTCCTCTGGAGACTTAAGGGCAAGCCGGCACCTAAGACAGTTGCAAAGAGTCCGTTCAAGGATGTTTCGAAGACTCACACTTTCTATAAGGCAATCCTCTGGGGATCTCAGAAGAAGGTCACGACCGGTTACACATCCGGCGCAAAGAAAGGGACCTTCGGCATTAACGAAAACTGCACGAGAGGTCAGATTGTCACCTTCCTTTACAGGGCTAAATAATATAACAGTCTGTTAACCGAATTACAGGGGCTGTCGCATTAGACAGCCCCTGTTTCATCAAAATATGTACCCCTCGAATATGATATGACACATTTATATTATTCGAATTCAATTGTACCAGTCGGCTTCGGCGTCAGATCATACAGCACGCGATTGATGCCCGGAACCTCAGAGGTGATTCTCTTTGTGATCTTATCCAACACTTCCCAGTCCACATGCTCGATGGTAGCTGTCATAGCGTCCTTTGTGTTGACGGCACGGATGATTGCCGGCCACTCCCACGCGCGTTTGCCATCCTTGATACCGGTGGACTTGAAATCCGGAACGACCGTGAAGTACTGCCATACCTTGCCTGCAAGACCTGCCTTCTCAAACTCCTCGCGAAGAATCGCATCGGACTCGCGGAGGGCGGCAAGACGGTCACGTGTGATAGCACCTACGCAGCGAACACCCAGACCCGGGCCCGGGAACGGCTGACGATAGACCATGCTGTCCGGCAGACCGAGCTCATGACCTACAACGCGAACTTCATCCTTGAAGAGCAGCTTCACCGGCTCAACAAGCTCGAGCTTGACCTCCTCCGGAAGGCCGCCGACATTGTGATGAGCTTTGATGCCATCGCTCTCGAGGATATCCGGGTAGATGGTTCCCTGTCCAAGGAATCCGATATTCTCAAGCTTTGCAGCCTCCTCATCAAACACTTCGATGAACTCACCGCCGATGATCTTTCTCTTCTGCTCCGGATCGCTGACCCCTGCCAGCTTGTCAAGGAAGCGGTCTGTAGCATCTATATAAATGAGGTTGGCTCCGAGCTGGTTGCGGAAAACTTCGATGACCTGCTCGCTCTCGCCCTTACGCATGAGACCATGGTTGACATGAATGCATGTCAGCTGCTTGCCGACAGCCTTGATAAGAAGTGCAGCGACTACTGAAGAGTCAACGCCGCCGGAAAGGGCAAGCAGTACGTTGCCGTCGCCAATCTGTTCCCTGAGCGCTTTTACCTGCTCATCGATAAATGCCTGCGCAAGCTCCGGTGTTGTGATTCTCTCCATGGATTCAGGACGCTTGTTGTTATCACTCATTAGATTTCCTCCTCTTTAATGTCAGTCTGAGCTGACCTTGATTTGCATCAAAAGCCGCCAGATGCCTGCGAACATGCGTGCAAGCACGTAGTTCATGTACACCTGGCTCATTGCTTTCTCATAGTACCATCAATTTTCTGATTTTGCTATTCCCATGAATGCAATTTCGTGCAAATGCCACTTGTTCCCCATCTCATGTACTGCTATCATTATATATATTACACAAATAACTGTCAGAGAATATCAGGCATTGGCGTTTCCTATCATGGCATCGGGGCTAATGTGAGCGGTTAATACTCTGGCACATGTGAACCTGCAGATAAATCGGAGGTCAAAGATGGCGAAGTATATCATGGCGCTCGACGCCGGTACAACAAGCAACAGGTGTATCCTATTCAATGAAAAGGGCGAGATGTGCTCTGTCGCCCAGAAAGAATTCAGACAGTATTACCCCCATCCGGGCTGGGTCGAACATGATCCGAATGAAATCTGGACCACCCAGTATCTCGTCGCTCAAGAAGCAATGATACGGGCAGGCGCGACTGCAGAAGATATCGCCGCAATCGGTATCACCAACCAGCGCGAGACGACTATTGTCTGGGACCGCACAACGGCCGAACCGGTCTACAGCGCCATCGTGTGGCAGTGCCGCAGGACCGCCGACTATGCGGAAGAGCTTAAAGCCAAAGGACTGACAGAGAGTTTCAGACAGAAGACAGGCCTCATCATCGACCCATATTTCTCAGCTACAAAGCTTCGCTGGATTCTTGAAAATGTAGAAGGCGCCCGCGAAAAAGCCGAAGCCGGAGACCTGCTGTTCGGCACCGTCGATACATGGCTCATCTGGAAACTCACCTACGGCAAGATCCATGTGACGGATTATTCCAACGCCTCCCGCACTATGATGTTCAATATCAACACGCTGGATTGGGATGATGATATCCTGGCGGAGCTGAATATTCCAAGATGTATGCTTCCGGAAGTTAAGCCGTCATCAGAAATCTATGGCAACACAGATGCCATCCTCTTTGGCGATACAATTCCGATTGCCGGTGCTGCCGGCGATCAGCAGGCTGCTCTGTTCGGTCAGACCTGCTGGACTCCGGGTGAAGCCAAGAACACCTACGGAACCGGCTGCTTCATGCTGATGAACACCGGCGAGAAACCGATTTTCTCAAAGAACGGTCTTCTGACGACTATCGCATGGGGACTTGACGGAAAAGTCAATTACGCCCTTGAAGGCTCCGTCTATGTGGCAGGTGCTGCGATCCAATGGCTCCGCGACGAAATGCGCATGATTGACTCCGCCCCGGACTCTGAGTACTTTGCGCAGCGGGTAAGCGACACGAACGGCTGCTACGTCGTGCCCGCTTTCACCGGTCTTGGCGCTCCCCACTGGGATCCATATGCCCGCGGCGTTATCACAGGACTTACGCGCGGTGTCAATAAGTATCATGTCATCCGTGCAACACTTGAGTCTCTGGCTTTCCAGACCTATGACGTGCTGACAGCAATGGAAAAAGATTCCGGCATCCACCTCTCCTCTCTCAAGGTCGACGGCGGTGCCTCCAAGAACAATTTCCTGATGCAGTTCCAGTCAGACATCATCGCCGCCCCGATCCGTCGCCCGCAGTGCGTCGAGACGACTGCCATGGGCGCGGCTTACCTTGCCGGCCTTGCTGTGGGCTACTGGAAAAATAAGGAAGAGGTGCTCTCGAGTTGGGCGATTGACCGCGAATTCACGCCAACGATGTCCGAGGAAGAGCGCGTGAAGCAGGTCACCGGCTGGGAGCAGGCTGTGCGCGCGACGTACGGGTGGGCGAAATAACGGTTTTCTGTTATTTTGTTCGGCGGCAGCCTCGAAAGCAAATCGATATGAAAAGTACTTGCCCCTCCGTGTCCTTGACACGGAGGGGCAAGCCTATTCAGTATTCGATCTTTCGCATTGAAGCTGATTGCGCCGCTGACATACATTGATCCCCATGGGGATCTCAGCTGACTCAAATTACATGCAGGTGTATCCGCCGTCGACCGGAAGGATGACGCCATTGACATAAGTTGAGGCCGGGGAGGAAAGGAAAATAGCGGCTGTATCAAGCTCGCCCTCCTCACCATAGCGTGCTTCCGGAATCATTGTCTTGGCGTAGTTCTGGAAGAACTCGGAATCAAGAGTCTCTCTTGTGAGCGGTGAATAGAAGTAGCCCGGGCAGATCGCGTTGACTGTGATGCCCTTGTCGCCCCACTCAGCTGCGAGCGCTCTTGTCAGGTTGACAACGCCGCCCTTGGCTGCATGATACGGAGAAGCCGGAGCAATCTTGTTGCCGACAAGACCGTACATGGATGCGATGTTGATGATACGGCCGTAGCCTGCCGGGATCATGGCAAATTTGGCGACCGCTCTGGCGACCTTGAAGGAACCGAAGAGGTCAATGTTCATCTCGTTTGCGAACTGAGCATCTGTGATATCTTCAGCAGGAGCAACTGCGCCTGTACCGGCATTGTTGATAAGAATGTCGATTCTGCCGAAGTGCTCGAGAGCTGTCTTAACGACATTTTCAACCATCTCTGTATCTGTGATATCGCAGCGGATTGGGAGTGCATCAACGCCATATTTCTCTTTCAGCATAGCTGCTACTTCCTTGAGTTTGTCCTCGCGCCTTGCGATCGGAACGATAGCGCATCCCTGAGATGCAAGAGCCTCCGCCATCTGAACGCCGAGTCCGGAAGAGCATCCGGTTACTATAGCAACACGTCCGGTCAAATCAAAATAGTTTTTCATAAGTATCAACCTCCAGCCTTAAAAAGTTTGTATCATTTAGTGAAATAGTGTGTCATCATATCAAACAGACTACTATTTGATTGAATTATACGGCATATTGTTGATAATTGCAAGAGTGATAAGCGCCAAATCAAGACTGCGTCCAAATAAAATATTAATAGCTCTTAATATTTCAGTTTCATATTGATGACTAAATTCCGTATAAAAGATAGCTCAAGAAAGGAGCTGTCCACCCGACAGTCGATATCCCAAAAACCAAGCAAAAAACTGTTAAGCAAGCCAAAAAAGGCCGCCGCAATACGGCAGCCTCTCTCATTCACACTCTATTACACCTTAGCCTTACCTGACGAAGCCTTCACCTGAAGCTCCGCGGGCATTATTATGTCCTTCGGGTCAGCATTCCCCTCTATCATTTCAAAGAGATGTTCAATCGTGACCCGGGCCATCTCCTCGACCGGCTGACGGACGGTTGTAAGTCTGGGATTGTAGTAATCACCCTGCGCAAGACCGTCATAGCCGACCACTGACACATCCTCCGGTATCTTTTTACCTAAATCGAAGATTGCGCGGCAGGCTCCGAAAGCCAGCACATCGGAGATACTGAAAATCGCCGTTATCTCGGGGTGAGCGGTTAACAGCTTAAAGGCTGCCTTGTAACCGTTCTCCATGGAATACGGGTCGTCCGCCGTCTTGATTTCATAGATGAGTTCCGATCGCACGGGGATACCGTGTTCTAAAAACGCGTTCTTGTAGCCCTGACCCCTCAGCTGGCCGATCGACGGGCGATTCAGCCCCTCGGCGATCAACGCTATGTTCCTGTGTCCCTGTTCGATCAGGTATTCAACAGCCTTGCAAGAAGCTTGGATATCATCAACAGCAATGTTGGCGACTTTTTTATCCTCAGTAGCATTCTCATTCAGGTTTCCTATGGTGCTGAACACATATTTCGCGTTCAACTGGTCAAGAGCAGCCTGATCGTGAGTGAACGTTCCACCCAAAAAGACGATGCCTTTCACTTTCTGTTCCGTCACGATCGTCTGCGCGACAGCCACCTCATCGTCATCATTGCCGACATGCCGCAGAAGTGTCGTATAGCGCTTCTTCAGCACATAATCCTCCATGATCCTGATCATATCCGCAAAAAACGGATTTGAGATACCCTTCACGAGAAGCGCGATCGAGTTCGTTTCCGTCCGCTTCAGGTTTCTTGCGGAGTTGTTCGGAGTAAATCCTTTCTCCGCAATGGTATCCATGATCTTTTTTCTTGTCTCCGGGTTGATGTCAGGGTGATTGTTGATCGCGCGCGATACAGTCGAAACACCGACTCCGCATTCTTTGGCAATATCCTTTATAGTAAGTTCCCCCATCATAAACCTCCTTGAACCGAAAATGCCCCTGCACGTGCAGTAACACCTCTTCCTGTCTTATCTTACAAGTCTCACTCTGTGATCCGCCCACCTTCGGCAAGCTTCAGTGAGTTTTCTTCCCAAGTCCGCAGCTATCACGCAAAGCCGCACCGGTTTGTCGATATTTCAGGAAATTATCTCCGCGCACCGAAGGATCATCGGTTCCCCTGTACAGGAAATCATCTGATGTCTCACCCTGACCTTCTTCCCACTGATCAACTCGTCATATATGCCGTCAGTGAGCTTTGTGCGCAGCACTCCCGGAAGCCCGGTGACCGCAAATACACCGGTCACGGTCTTGCCGCCCATCTTTCTCTCCGCAATCAGGTACTTCTCAGCCTCCGCCCTTACGCGGCACACTCCTCTGGCATCCAACTGTCTTCGGATAGCGGAAAGCTTCTTTATGAATTCCGTCAGATCAACTTCCCAATGGTCCCAGTCAATAGGATCTTTCTCAAAGAGTTCGGGCAAATGCGACTCGCCGATCTCCTGGCCTGCATACACAAGCGCTGTCCCTTTCTCAAAGAATGAAAAAGCGGTCCAGTTCCGCAGCGCGCGGGCATCCGGAATCATATAGTGGGCTCTCGGCTGGTCATGGTTCTCAAGAAAACGGAGTTTTACATAGTTGGCAGGGTAAATACCCTCCTGGGCTGAAATTGACTTCGCGTAATCGTCGAGCGATCCCTGCCCGGTCAGATAGTCTGTAAAGCCGTCGAAAATATCATAATCGTAACAGATATCGAAAGCCTGATAGAGTTCAGAATCAGATGAGGCCGGAATTCCGTTTGCCCTGCAGTCAATGAGGAAACTGCGATGGATCGACTCGGCGAGCCACAGACATTTCGGATTCACCTCAGCCACCTTTCGCCTTGCC
>JAFWIM010000027.1 GCA_017514845.1 Lachnospiraceae bacterium | reverse complement strand
GTGCGTCTTCCTTCGCGCAGCTCTGCGATCCGCCGGAGGCTCAATCTTCAACACAGGGCTTTAAACCCATGTTGAAGACGAGTTTGTTTTGCACATTCCTCTCATGACTGAAGTCACGAGAATCCTGTGTTGAAGATTGAAAATGTGATAGAGCCGCCGCAGGGCGGCTCTGATTTTTCGCGCAGGCATAAGACCGGTTGGCATCATAGGATCAGCCGGTCATTTTAATTGATTTTCGTGATTTCTGATGCTATGCTTATGGCGAACGTTAATTACAGCCGGCTATTGTCCGGGCACTGAGATCGTTCCTGAGCCCATCACCTTGAGAGGCGGGGTTCATCTCATATTGAGATAGCATGGCGGAGGAATACGATGAGATTGTTTATAGCGATACAGTTTTCGGATGATATAAAAAAGGGCCTCATTTCTGTGATGCATGAGCTCAAAAAGAAGAATATCGGCGGGAACTACAGCCCGGCGGCCAATTTGCACCTGACCCTTGCCTTTATTGGCGAGACACAGAATGTCGACGGTGTGAAGAAGGCGATGGAGGCGACTGCATTTGCACCATTTATGCTGTCCCTTACGGAGCTCGGAAACTTCGGTGATATCCTTTGGGTCGGTGCCAAGGGAGGACAGAAGCTCAAAGCCTACGTTAAAGCTCTGGGAGCGCAGCTCGATACTGCCGGTATTAAGTATGACAGAAAGAAGTTCGAGCCGCACATCACACTTGTAAGGAAGGCATCGAATGCGAGACCGCAGGGAATCACCGTTCCGAAGAAGGAGATGATGGTCCGCAAGATCTCGCTCATGAAATCGGAACAGAAAAACGGCAGGATGGTGTATACTGAAATATTCCATGTGGGGAGCTGAGAATCTCGTGAGTGCAGGGATTTGTTTTGACCTTATGTCGGTTGATGCTGGTACAAAAAACGCGCTAAGTCGTATCAGTGAGACTTCAATAACGGGCGAGAATTAGATGGAGGCATGAATTGAAGGACATTAAACGAGAAGAATTGACATCTCTGCTCGGTGATTATTTAGATCATCCGAAAGTGCTTGAGATGAAATCATATGTGCAGCACGGCAGTATTACGACATATGATCATTGCAGGCGTGTCGCGGCGGCCAGTCTTAAAATCAATCGGAAGCTGCATCTTGGTGCTGACGAGAAGAAGTTGGCTGTCGGGGCAATGCTTCATGATTTTTATCTGTATGACTGGCACGCATATGATGACGGCAGCCACAGACTTCACGGGTTCCATCATCCGGAGAAAGCAAGGGCGAACGCCAGGGACATATTCCATGTAGGACGTAAGGAGCAGGATATCATACGCACGCATATGTGGCCGCTGACGCTTCGCGCTGTGCCGAGATCGAGGGAGGCAGTGATCGTATGTGTGGCGGATAAGTGGTGTTCGCTGCAGGAGACGGTCTTTATGAGAAAGAGATAAGAGATTTAGGGGGCTGCTTTTGGCAGCCCTGTTTATCTTATTCTGCAAAGAGACCCATAATTAAATGCATCAACAGAAAGGAGGTAGCCTCATGTACATGAATAAAGTCACGAACTTTATTGAGCTCAGTAAAATCATGCTGCCGACTGTCAGAAAAATGCTTTGCTTTTCTCTGCTGGCAGTCCTGCTCACCGGTTGCACCAATGATGAGCAGACCTCGCAAAAATATGAATCAAGCCACGTAGAAAGCATTAATCAGGGAGAAAGCACAAGTCAGGATGAAAGCACACAAATGATGAACGGAAAACAGAATTCTTCTTACAGTTACGATTCTCCAGCCCCACAAGACACTCTTGAAGTATGCTTCCTTAAAGTCGGCAAAGCCGACGCCATTGTTCTCTTGTGTGGGGAAGAGACCATGGTCATCGATTGCGGCGAGGAGGATGACGGAAAGGAAGTCCTTGCCTTCCTAGGGAGCCGCGATGTAAAAGAAGTTGATGTGCTCATGATCACACATTTCGACAAGGACCATGTCGGTGGTGCTGATACTCTCGTAAGGGGAATTCCGGTCAAGAGAGTGCTCCTGCCTGCCTACACAGGAAGCGGAACGGAGTACACGGACTTTATAGGTGCCGTCGAAAAAGCAGGCATAAACCCGGAGAATGTGACGGAGAATCTGAATCTGACTCTCGGGAGCGCATCCCTCTATATCGAGCCTCCTGCTTCCTATGAGATACCCAAGGGCGCAAATGAGTACGACAACGATTTTTCTCTGATCACTACAGCAGAGTTTTGCGGAAAACGTTTCATCTTCACGGGTGACATTGAGAAACAGAGAATCCGTGAATGGCTTGCGGGCGGATCTGCCGCAGAGTGCGACGTGCTCAAAATTCCGCATCACGGAGTGTACAACAAAGCGCTTGCGGATCTCATGAGTGTAACAAAACCATCTCATACAGTGATCTGCGATTCCCAAAAGAATCCGGCAGACGTGAAAACACTCGAACTCATTAGGAAGACGGGAGCCGACTGCATGCAGACACAATACGGGGATATCACGATTATATGCAGCGGGGATGGCATTGAAATCCATCAATGATTACAAGAACTTCGGCAAAGCATTGAGCTCCGCCAATAGTTTCAAGAACTTCGGAAAACATTGAGATCCATCAATGTAAATCTTACGACCCGGTCCATGGGGCAGCTAATCGGCATCCCTTTGGCCGGGTCGAAATCATCTTTATTCTTATAATGTGATTGTGTATAATGTGAGTGTATATTGCACAATACAATCATTGTGATAACCACGAGGCGATACGGCATATCGCCCGAATAGGGTGGACTTCTTTTCTGAATTCTGAGGATCGTAACATGAAGAAATATGAAGCGAACAAAACAGTTGATGTAAACGGTGTGACCCTTCACTATGTGGAAATCGGCAAGGGTCGTCCCATTGTTCTGATACACGGGAACGCGGAGGACCACAACCTGTTCGGGTCGGTGATCGGTCAGCTGACAGCCGCCGGCTACCATGTATACGCCCCGGATTCCCGCGGTCACGGTGCAAATGTTCCCCTCTCCGAATACCACTACGCCGACATGGCGGAAGACATCTATCAGTTCATTAAAGCCATGGGGATTGAGAAACCCGCTCTGTACGGTCACAGCGACGGCGGCATCATAGCTCTCCTTTTAGAGCTTAATCATCCCGGCACACTCGGAGTCATGGCAGTAAGCGGCACCAACTTGAAGCCGGAGGGAATTATACCGTCCTTCATTGAGGAGTACACGGAACTTAACCGCAAGAAGCCGGACCCGCTGGTCACCCTGATGCTGACAGAGCCTCACATTGATCCGAAATCCCTCGCAGCGATTACCATTCCCGTGTTGGTCACGGCGGGCGATGATGATCTGATCCTTCCGGAGGAGACCTGGCTTCTCGCAGAGAGTCTTCCAAACTCAACCCTGGTGTTCGTGAAAGACGCCGATCACGGAAGTTATATAGTGAACAGCGAGATCATGGGTGATATGTTGATCAAGTTTCTGGCTAAAGAATGGAAGTGACAAGTGCTGCGAGATGAAAAAGAAAAAGTGCGGCCGACCGCACTTCATATAAAGGAGAAAGTATGACTGATTTAACAAAACAAATGCTCGAAAAACTGAACGAATTCTTTGAGGAGGAGAGACTCCTTGACCACGCTGCCCATGTTGTACAGTTCGACATGGAGACAGTGTGTCCGCCCAAGGGCATGGAGCTGGCCGGCGAGACACAGGCTTATCTGTCCAATAAGATTTTCAAGATTCACCGCGACCCGAACTTTCTTGTGGCGGCCGGCTGGCTTTACGATCACCGCGACGAGCTTGATGTATATGACCGGGCGCTGGCTGAGCAGCTGCACCGCGAAGACATGAAGATCCGCAACATCACTCCTGAGCAGGACCGTGAGTTCTCTAAAATCTACAATAAGGCATATGCCGACTGGCTGAAGGCTAAACAGGCCTCTGATTTCTCTCAGTTCGCGCCTTCCGTCTCCGCAGTTCGAGATGTAGAGTTCAAGCGGGTCGAGCTAATGGATGAGAAGAGCCCGGTCGTCTATGACAATCTGCTGGATGCCTACGAGCGCGGAATGACATCAGAGAAGCTGGATGAGGTATTTGACAAATGCCGCGAACGCCTTGTCCCGCTTCTTAAGAAGATCATGGCAAGCAAGAAGGTCATCCGCACGGATTTCTTAAAGCGCACTGTCGATGACAGGACCCAGGAGAGAGCGGTCAAATACCTGCTTGGTGTGATCGGCTTTGATTTTGAGCGCGGCGGATTCTCGACGACGGAGCATCCTTTTACGGACAGTATGGGACCGGACGATGAGCGTGTGACAACGCATTTCTACCCGAACAACTTCCTCTCCAGCATGTACAGCACGATCCATGAGGGCGGACATGCGCTGTTCGATCAGAATCAGCCCCGCGAACACTGGAATCACAATATTACCGGCGGCAAGACCATGGGCCAGCACGAGTCCACGTCCCGCTTCTACGAGAATATTATCGGAAGATCTGAAGCCTTCATTCACCTGGTCTTCCCGAATATAAAAGAGATCTTCGGTGAAGTACTGGCGGATGTTTCCGAGCGGGAGTTCTATGAGGCTGTAAACTGTGTGTCGCCGTCCTGCATTCGCACGGAAGCGGATGAGTTCACGTATATCTTCCACATTATGATCCGCTATGAGATCGAAAAAGCGATTGTGGCGGGCGAGGTCAGCATTGAAGATCTGCCGAAGATCTGGAATGACAAGTATGAGGAGTATCTCGGAATCCGTCCTGCAAATGATGCCGCCGGCGTACTCCAGGATGTCCACTGGACCTCGGGCTTCGGTTATTTCCCGACCTATGCGCTCGGCAACATGTATAACGCGATGTACAGTAACCGCATGCGGGAGGAATTTGACCTGAATGCCGCAGTAGCTGCCGGCGACTTTGAGAAGATCAACGGATGGATGAAGGAGCATGTCTGGAAGAAGGCTGACATTCTGGCTCCGGCTGATTGGATCCGCGATATCACAAGCCGTGAACTCACGCCGGACGATTTCCTTGATTATCTGGAAGATAAGTATTCGAAGCTGTATGAACTTTGATGATAACCCGGTATCCCATATCAGGGGCAAGCTTTATCTTGCTATGAAAACTCCCACGCACAGAGATAAGAACGGTCAGAGATTGACCTTTTAAATGTGCGTGGGAGTTTTACTATATTATTTCCGGGTCTATCTGTAGTATAATAACAGAGTGATAAAGCTGTGCGGGTGATTGTACCCGATAAGCGACGAAACAGGGGGTCCTCATGAAAGACGAGTCAGTTTTCCCGGCGCGATATAATTTAATCAGGCTTTACAGAAAAGCAGTCCATGATTCCGATGCGGATGAGAATATGGGCGGCTCAGAAATTATGCTGGCTATGGATTATTTTGATGCGCTGGAAGTGGATGAGTTTCACTCTGACACAGAAAAATTCAGCAAGTTTATGGGGCTGAGCATCTACGAGGATCTGACAGAACACGATGTTGCTATGCAGAGCATTCCTCTTTACTGCCCGGAGATCACTGAAGAATTGGCAGCAGAGTACTGCTGTCATAACAGCTGCTTTAAGGACCCATTCGATAAAAATTCCGGTGAGTATCGTTATTTTGGAATGATACAGGTCTACATCACTCCGGAGATTCTGATGCGCCTCAACCGGGAGCATCTGAAAGAGACAATAAAGGATGATTTCGGATACCTTAGCATCTACAATGCGTTTTTTAAGGATCTGCACATTTTGATGTCTGATTTCGTGAGTAAGCGGTTCAAAGAGGAGGATCAGGGAGATTTCTGCTATCGCGTCTATCAGTCAATGTCGGTAGGGGACTTTGTTGTTGCCATCAGATGCAATAATCCGGAAGTTCCCTTTGAAGTTGCCTCCATGCTTCGCAGGCGCAAATATGAGCTGGAAAGGCCTGCCGAGCACAGAAGTATTCACGAAAGCAGTGTGGAGAAGGAGCTTTGTACGAACTTTGTCTTTTACAAGACATACACACTCATGAGTCTGAATACGCACATTATTCCGGTGTCCTCTGATTCCGAAGATGCACCGGATATAAGTGTCGATTCTGAAAAGAGGAGATTTGTTCTCCGCTGTGTGCTCTCCAATAAGTATTGGAGCCATGAGAAAGATATAGAAGAGAAATATAAGCCTGGGCAAAACCTGAAAAGTTCATCTTATCTCAGACTCAACGGACGATATGACTTCACGGTAACGCTGAGTGAACAGGCATTTCTCTACATTCATCCCAAGCTTGTCAGGTATAAAATCGGCAGCCCGAAGCCGGAATCTTCATCCGAAGATGTGGCAGTAAAGACGGATCCGGATGAGAAAAAGATATGTGATTACATAATATCTCTCATGAAGGACAAGTATATTTCGTATGTCAATGAGAGGTTCCTGTTTAGGGCGGGCACAAAAGCGATAGAAGCGGAGAATTATAATGACGACATTCGGCTTATAGAGCCGGGGGACGGATTTTTATTTGCAAATGAAATTATAGCCGCAAAACTGTCATCACTCTCGGAAAGAATACACAAAGCGTACCTGCGTGTGCTTCGTATAGATACGTCCAGGCGAAGCATTATGTACAATATGCACCTTTTAGAGAGAATTAAAAGCATATGCAATTCGATCAACGGAACATCTGATTCCAGAATTTATTGCAGCATCATAATCAGGCAGATCGAGATAGTTCTTGACTGTGTAAATTATTACCTGTCACTGATCGGTGTTCCTGATGTAACATCCGACTCTTGCGGGCAATGGATATACAGTGATGATTCACGCAGGAATAGTCTTACGGAATGTACAGCTCCGGAGAATGATGAAATTATCGCGGCGCTCGACAGCGAGCTGAAGGCAGCGCTCGAATATATTAATTCTTTTGGGAAGTTCATACTTGACAGCTCACTGCAGTCTCTTCAGACACCGCACTTTAACCTTGAGACACATGTCAGCGTAGAAAAAGTGCTTCTCGGCTACAGCTATTTTGTTCACAGCTTTTTAAATTGGTATGGAAAGACGGAACTGAACCGCGAAATCAACGGCACACAGTCAGGTTTTTATACATTGATGGTTCCGCAGCCGATGGAAACTTCTCTGACAACAAAGACATTATTTAATTGGAGAAAGGACGAGTCACTTAAAAACCGGCTTCTTGTAGTTCTGTGCCCTTCATTCAGCGACCTTACGGACTTTTCGGCATCAATCGGTATCCTCATGCACGAGATAGCGCACTCTCTCAGATATGAGCCGAGAAGTACCCGCAATAAGATGATGCTCAGATATACAAGTGAATTATTGTTCGATCAGGTGTCTATGAGCATTATCCTGGATCTGCGCAAGCTCATACCAGGGCTTAACAATTATAGTTACTATACTGAACTATTTAAAAAATGTCTTGCGGATGTGTATGCGGAGTACATAGGTCTTGCTGAAGAAGAAGTCAGGGAGCTCGGCTTTGCCAATCTCATGGGGGAAATTGAAAGCAGATACAGAAACTTTGTCTATTCAGTCGAGTATTTGTCTAATCTCAGGAGATATCTAGAGGAATTGTTTTCTGACTATACTGTTTTCAGCAACGGAAAAAATAAAGGGATAATGGAGGCAGCAAAATCTCTTTATCAGCTTTTCTTCAGCGGGATGAGACCAAAGTGGTCAAAAGAAGAGGCCTATGCAGCATACGAAGAATTGCTGAACAATATGGATGAGCTCCCGCTCGATGATATGTCGGCAGATGATGAATCGGCAGAAACACATAGAACGATTCTGCAGCTGTATGACCATCTCGTTAATTTTTATCAGGGTCCTGAAGATCTGATTGATGAAAAGGAATTTCTGGAGCTGTGCATGAACACGGCGAAATTTGAATTCGAGCTTGACGTGACAGTTCGAAGGCTCCTCATGGAGCAGCGAAATCTTGTGAACAGCAGGAAAATTGCGAGATTTCTTCAGGTTGGGGTATTTGCCGACCTTGATGGGAGGGAGAAGGGATTTGTCAATTTCGCCGAATCTCATATCATAACGTCGATGCCGTCCTCTCTGATGATCGTGAATAATATGACAGATGTTTACCGTGAAGTCACGAGTGACCTCTGTATGGTGAAAGTTCTTGGACTGACCCCTTACGGCTATCTGAATTTCTTTACGAGAAATGTACCAGTCGATGACATTATGGCTGAGACATACGCAAAGCGGTTCTGCATGGTATTATATGCTCTGGAGAGTGAGAAAAGCGGAGGCAGTGATATTGACTGGAATCGGGTGTGGATTGATTTTTATAAATCGGTCTGCGGACATTTTCTGCGCTTTGTTCATAAATATGAGGATGCCCGCTATAGCTGCATTCTTGAGGGAGAGATAGAAGTAGAAGGATCGCCGGAGAAATCCGAGATAGCAAATTATCTTAAGGAGCTTGGCGATAAGGTCAGTTCCTGCATAGATGAGACTGAGCAGGACATAATTGTTGATAATCTAGATATGATAGCTGTCTGCGCATCTGCCATTCAGGGAAGCCTGAATCCCGTCAACGGCAAAGACATCAAGAAAGAACGCGAGATGTTCCTTGGTGAACTCCTGCACTGCCGGTATCTGTGCAGTAACCTTAGTTCGCTCATATATGCCCACAGAGAACTGCTGCTTGGCGTATATGCATTTGATTATCTTGCGGAGGATCTTTTGGTCGGAGCGAAAAATCTCAGTAAACTCCATGATGAGTTTGTTCAGTCAGAGATGTGGAAGTATTGCATTTATATAGCTGAATCTTATAATGAGACTACAGTCGGGCAGGCAGAGTACCTGAATCAGAACCGCCTTATGACCGAATTCGTTTTAGATATGAATTACAGTATGCTTTACAGCAACGCATTTGAGATCGCCGACTGACGGTAAGACGGTAACAGTTCAGACAGGCTGCATCTAACAGTTCGTTTCTCCGGCAGCAAAGCATCTATCTTCGTGAGAAAAGCATTGTAAGTCCGACCGAGAGATCAGAAAATGCTGCAGCATTTTCTAAGCTCGCAGAGAAGGACTTACGCTTTTCGATGAAGATGATGTTTGCGCCGGATTATGAAACTTTCCTGCAGCCTGTCTGAACTGTTACGTAAGATGAAGAATAATCTTAAAGATTTTTATAGTGGTGCTTGAACGGCACATGGTTTTATGGTAACTTATTGTTTAACTATATAAATGTGGCATATGACCACCAGTCACACAGGAGGTTCAAGATGGCATCTGGGATTACAAACTCGTTAAGGAAAGAGGCGTTTGCTGTCGATCTGCTGAAAGACCGCGTTGTAAGAGGCTCTTTTGAGAAAAATGAGTACTTTTCCCAAAAAAATGTCATTGTCCGCGACAAGAACAGAAAAGACAGGGGAATACGGCAGGCCTTCAGAAAGAGCGGCAAGGCGCCCGCAGTAAAATAACTTCACACGCAAAGTCGCTGTCCATGGCCAATTGGCTTTGGACAGCGACTTTTTTTATCCAAGTCAGTGGGGGAAGCACCCACTTCTACAAGCGCAGAGCCGCAGAGTTCTCGTGACGGTGAATCAGGAGATGAATGCGCAAAAACACAGCGGATGGGGAGGTACCAATGAGCATGGGATTTAAGCTTTCTTATCTTTATCTGGACAAATACAGAACGATAGAAGAAGCGCATGTATCATTTGATCATAGATACATATTTGTGCAGAGAACGGATGGCAGTAAGCGAATTGAGTCCGAACTGCCAGCAAAACGCAGACTTGCGAGTCCGTATTTTTACGGTGATCATATTTATTCAATGAGCTGTATCGTGGGAAGAAACGGAGAGGGAAAGAGCAGCACGGTTGATTTTATACATGAGTGTTTCCTTCTTATGCTGAAGCACATCAATGAGGGGCTGCTCGAGGTCGACAGTGATTCTTTCGTTGTCGCGGACCTTGACACGAGAAGAGCGTTCTACCATCTGGAAGAGAATACAGAGTTCATGGTCATCTTTTCTGCAGGTAAAGATGATTATTTCCTGACCAATATTCCCCACATAGAGAATACTGTGGGCGTAAAAGCGTTTACCGGACAGCAAAGAGACATTATTGATCTCGACCGATATTGCATGGTTTATTTTTCGCAAATGCGATTCAGGTCCGGCGTCGCGAGAAGCGAACTTCAGCGCGGACGATCCAGAGATGCGCTGGTGGTTCAGCAAATGGGATTATATGATGATATGGACGACAATCCTTATCTCACCACAGAAGAACTCTTCGGCCGCTATAAGGTGGATCTCTCTGAGGAAAGGATCAATGCCCGCCGAAGTCTCGTAAAAAATATGAATTTTGATATTTTGATACAGCTTGTTTTCATATACCTGCGCAGAGATCTGGTCAGCAAATGTCTCGGAGATACGTTCATGGAACGGATGCGAATCAACAGCATCGATTACGAAGGCGGTGACCGCGATAACGACAGTATGCTGTCGGATGCCATAGATGCAGAACACAAGATAATAGATAGGAATATGATCAGTCGGATCGTCCGTGATCCTCAGTCATATCTGCGTCCGTTTTCATCCGGACAGTACACCCGCTTTGCTCTTCTTGCAAGGCTTTTCTGGTTCCTTGAAGGTTCAAAGAGCTTCAGTGAGACACCATTCCCGGGTATTTTTGAGGACAAAGCTCAATATCATATTTTTGAGGAGAGGTTCCTTAATCGCAAGATTGCTGAGAACACAGGAGCACTTCTCCTGTTTGACGAGGGAGATCTGTTTTACCACCCGGAGTGGCAGCGGGAATTTGTCGGAGATATCATCGATCTGGTCAGGACATGTGCCGGGGAAGATATGCAGATCGTTTTTACCACCAACTCACCGTTCATGATGTCCGATATGCTCCGTGAAGACATAGTGACCCTGACACGCGATAAAAAGGATATCGATGAGGATGTGCTGACTTTCGGGCAGAATATCCATACGCTGCTGGCTCACAGGTTCTTCCTTGACAGCACGATCGGGAGTGTATCTGAGAGCGTCATCGGCTGGCTTATTCAGCTTCTGGCGGATCCCGGGATAATTCCCGACAGGAAGGAAGAGTATGCTCCGGAAAAGTATGACCGGAAAGAGTATGACCAGAAGGGGTATGACCGGAAAGAGCATACCCCGAAAAAGCACGACGCCCTGGAAGAAAAAAGAAATGCTATACGTATGTATATGACTACGGAAGGCCTGTCTCGGGCGAGGGCTGAAGCGAGATATGTGAACAGCAAAGTGTATGAGAGATACAAAGAGTACTGCATAAATCGCGGATGGGATGAGCGCAGCGATAAGAGTGAATTTCTGGAGCCGCTCATTGCAAGTATCGGTGAAGAGATTTACAGGAGACGCCTCAGCTATCGGTATGAATTATACAGAGAACGCACGTTGGAAAAGTCTATGGTGATAACCGCCGAGACTGCAGATCAGCTGCGGGATTTGCTGACGAATGATCCTAATTATAGAACGAATCCGGTAGTATCGGACCTGATTGAGCGTTTGCAGAATAAAAGCTGATGGGAACTTGTGCAGGACGAAAAATGACAGGAGCATGAAATGATATCGCTGGATATACATAGATATGACCCTATAAAGGAGCAATACTTTGATAGTGTGTATGCCTCACTGGGGCGTATGAACTATGCGAAGTATCATGTGTCGAAGGATAACCTCTTTATCCGGGAACTGGTCTATACACTGTACAAGTGTGATCTTATCAAGAATCTGGTCGACAAAAATAACGATAAATATTATCTGCTGACGTATCATGCCAAAGACGTGGACATATTCAAAGATGAGATGCTGAGTGCCGCTGTCAGATCGCTTGTACTCGCAGATGTTACTGTACTTAGAAAGACTGTAGAAGAATTCATGACAGGGCGGGCATTTGCAGAGTGGTGTGAATATGATCGCCTTCGAAATACGAAGGCAATCAAAAAAACGGCTGCCGAAAAGGCACGCGAACTACAGCTGAAAGACGAATACGCGTTTCTTTTATACTTTGCGGAACGAGCTTACGACAATATGAGAAAGCAGAGAATTGATCCGGGAGACGGGGTATCTGCTGAGATTCCGAAATGTATAGTGAGTGCTCTCGGAATCAGGACGTGCCCGTACTGCAACCGCGGATTCATCGGCGTGACAGGGGGACAGCTTTTAGGCGTGCAGCTGGATCATTTTTATAACAGGCGCTATTTCCCGTTTCTGGCAGTTTCACTATATAACCTCGTACCCTGCTGCGGTGTATGTAATCATATCAAGAAAGACGATATGACGGATATCATTTCACCGTATGAAAATGATGCCAATTTTGACAAGGCTGTTCATTTTACGTATGAGATACCTAAAGCGAGCATTAAAGACCCTGACGGCGGAAAACGCCGGCTGAGTATTGAGGTCAGTGAATCTGATGTAACTAAGAGGCAGCGATATCAAAATAATATTGATATGTTCCGCCTCAGAGAGGCATATGAATTCCAGGAAATCGAGGCTGAACGTTTCTATGAGAAAATGCTGGCATATCCGGAGAGCCGCCTGAGGGAAATTGAGAATCACTTTAAAGAAAACTCGGATTACTCAGTCACTGTTTCGAATCTGGAGGAGGCTCTCTTCCGCGAGTATTTTGCTGACCCTTCAGATTATACTCAGAAACCGATGGCTAAGTTTTATCGGGATCTGTATTATAATATAAAGGGATGGAAGCGGTAAAATCCATTGCGGATGGCGGAGCACAGGCCGTTGGTGTGTTTAAGTTATAAGCAGTATGAGGGGATGCGAAATGACAGTAAAAGAGGCAAGGACAATTGCGGAGCAATATCACAGAAAACCCAACCCGTCCGATGAGGATTTCTTCATCTTCACGGAGGCCATGGATTTTCTGATCAGAGAGCAGCATAATCCGAGGGACATGATGCACCTGGGCGGCGTCTACTATGAGCGGAGGGAGTTCGACCTCGCGCTCAAGTACTATGAGATGGCATCGACCTTTAATATTGATGCTGCTGACGAGTGTCTCGGATATATCTGGTATTACGGCAGGACCGGCGAGCGCGATTATGAGAAGGCCTTCAAGCACTATTCAAGGTCGATGGAGCGGGGCAACTATGTCAGCACCTACAAGGTCGCTGACATGTACAGGAACGGGTACTATGTGGAGAAGAACCTCGACAAGTATAAAGAGATCATAGAGAAGCTCTATGAAGAGCTGAAGGGGTATCTCGATCCGGATGCACCTATTCCGGAAGTCTGGACCCGCCTTGCCCGGATCCGCAAGGATGAAGGGAAGATGGAAGATGCGGCCAATCTGTATCTGCAGGCAAAGGATGTGCTGGCTGAGAGACTAAAGTGGTCGGACTTCTTCGGTGACATCAACATAATGAAGTGGCTCATCGATGACCTCTACGAAATCATTGAGTTCGACCCGGAGTATGTGGATTTATTCGATCTCTTTTATGTCCTTAAGCGGCCGGCAAATGTCACATTCTACTACGGTGATGAGAAGCATACGGTTGAGTCTCTCATCGAGGACGGCGTCTGCGTTGTCCGTTTTGATGACAAATGGTACCGCGACAGGGATGAATTCTTCAAGAAAGCAAGGCTGGATGACCTGAAGCTGACATCGATCCATGATTATCTGTATGGTTTTGAAGTTAATCTGCTTTGAGGGGGCAAACGCAAATGGATATCATTAAAATTAAAAACGCCGACTATTCTCGGTACGAGGAACTTCTGCTGCGGAGAGAACAGCTTCGCAAAGAAGCGCACATTAATCATGGTCTTTATGTGAAGGAGTTCGGGGATCTGCATTTGCAGATCTTTGAAAAGCAGGTCGCATGTATCAGAAAAAAGAAGCTGATTGCGTATTATCAGGCAGCCATCAACCGGGGCGGTGCCATCAATCAGGCGGAGATAGACGCGATGCTGCAACGGGAGATGGAAGAATATCAGAAGCAGCTGGCTGCGATGGCGGAGGAGAACGATGCCGCTAAAAAGCTTTCGCGGATCACGGATTTGGATCTTCTTAAGATTCGGAGGATTTATCGAAGGCTGGCAAAGCAGCTGCACCCGGACATCAACCCGAAGACGAGCGAGGTTCCGCAGCTCATGGAGCTCTGGAACGCAATCACGACCGCTTACAACTGCAACAATCTGGCGGATATGGAAGAGCTCGAGGTCATGGTGAAGAATGCTCTGGAGACGCTTAAGATCGGGTCACTGGAGATCGAGATCCCGGATATTGAGTCAAAGATCGAGGCAGTGGAAGCTGATATAAATCGCATTATTTCGACGGACCCGTATCAGTACAAGTTCCTTCTGTCTGACCCGAAGGCTGTGGAGGAGAAAAGACAGGCACTGGAAGAGCAGATGAAGAGCTATACCGATTACGAAAAGCAACTCGACGAGGCAATCGAGGGGATTTTGAAAAGTGGGGTGAAAATCATATGGAAAATGAACTGAGCATACACAAGGACGGGTTGGTATCGTTGGTCGAGAGCCATGACCTTTCGGACATTATCAAGCCGCTGACCAAAGAGATTCATCTGTTTGATTCATTTGTGGCGGGGACGACGCATTTGCAGGACAAGTCAGTTCTCGACGAGATCGAGGTCGGAGACAAGCTGACTCTCAGGAGGGAAGATAACAAGTTCGACAGCAACGCGATCCTGATCCTGAATGAGGATATGAAGAAACTCGGCTATGTGCCGGAAAAGGACAATGTAATTTTCGCGCGTCTCATGGACGCGGGTAAGCTGCTGATCGCAAGAATCTCAAAAATCGAAAAGCGGGGCAGCTTTACGCAGATCAGTATAGGGATTTATTTAATCGATTTTTAAGAAGATGCTTTGTACTCTGCGAGGCACGACAAGAAGGCTGAGGCCGTTCTTAATTGTATCAATTTTTACAGCTTTACACTTGCGAGGTAACATTATGCAAGAAAATCAGAAGAATGAGACGATGTTCAAGAAAGTTTTTGGTTTTGTGTTTGCGTGCATGGGTCCCATTCTTCCCGGTATGCTGGGAACCGGCATGGTCAAGGTGATTCTTATACTTTGTACAAGTTTCGGAATCATGGATCCGTCAGGAAGCACCTACGTGATACTGTATTCAATGGCAGACAGCTTTTTCCATTTTCTGCCGGTATTTCTCGCCTGGTCGGCAGCGGTGCAGCTTGAATGCAGCGTTCCGCTGTTCATGACGATCGGTGCTGCCCTCTGTTATCCGGACATCGTCTCCCTCATGGGCGGTGCGGTGGAAGGCGCGCGGATGGGAACATTCCTCGGCATGCAGTGCACATACCTCTTCGGAGTGCCTGTCATTTGCACGTCCTATACATCATCGGTCCTGCCGATTCTTTTGATGGCTCCGATCATGAAGTGGGTGGAAGGTTTTGCTGACCGGGTATCCCCGGATCTGGTCAAATCCTTCCTGAAACCTATGCTGTTCCTGCTCATATGTTTCCCGATCGCAGTGATTGCTGTAGGACCGATCGGAAGCCTTGTGGGCGCGGTCGTGACAAGGGTATTTTTGGCAATGTACAATACAGTTCCGTGGCTGACTGTAGGAATCCTTTCAGCTTTTATGCCGTTCATGGTAATGACCGGTATGCATATGGCGCTGCTTCCGGTATGCCTGAATAATATTGCGACGATCGGATTCGACGTGATCGTTCTTGTCACGATGTTTCATTCCAATATAGCCCAGGGGGCTGCCGCCCTCGGAGTCGCGGCCAAAGTCAAAGATACGGAGATGAAATCAAATGCCATTGCGGCGGGCATATCCGGGATCGTGGCCGGCATCACGGAGCCTGCCATGTACGGCGTGAATATGGTCTACGGAAAACCGATGGCCGCTGCCTGCATCGGGGCCGGCATCGGAGGACTGGTCAGCGGGATTGCCGAGGTCAAAGGCTATATCCTTGGGTCCGCGCCCTCAGTGTTTTCTCTCATAACGTTCATCGGCGGTGATCCTTCCGCAAGCTTCGGCGTGATGCACGGAGTGGTCTTCGGAGCAGTCGGAGGCATTATCACGGTGGCAGTCGCGTTTGTGCTGAGTTTTCTCGTGACGAAAGACGGTCGGACGTCGGGCAGCAATGCGTCTTCGATACATAATTGATGATGAGAATGAATTAAGGAGCGCTTTATGAAGATATTCTATAAGAGCATTATTCAGATCGTCCCTGATAAACAGTTTAAGATCAAAGAACTTAAAGGAGATGTGGATGAAAATATCCGGGAGCTTCTTGACTACATAGTCTCAAAACGTGAAAAACGCGAGTATGAGATGATCGAGGGGCAGGGAATCAGCAGTCAGGTCATAGCATTTGCTGAAGCACTGACCGCATCCATAGAGATGGAGGATATTCCCGACCTCGATGCATTGGCAGGTCAGATGGCGGGCAAATACCTTGAAGCAACGAGTAAAATGGGAAACAGGGTCAAGACCGGCAACCTTCTGATTGCCTTACTTCGGGATGACTGCAAGAAGCTGCAGTTTATTGCGGCCCAGATTGATAATGAGGGATTCTTCGAGAGCGAGACCTTTGAGAAAATGTCGGGTTTTCCGGATGACAATAAAAAAATCTGGAAGACAGCCGTGTTCCGCTTTGCGGAGTCCCCTAAGATCTGTGTTCAGCAGGTATTCGTTGATACGAAAGGGCAGGCAAAGTACTGGGCAGATACTTTCCTCGGACTTAAGGTAAAACGTCTTTCGAAAGAGAATACCGACAGGGCGATCAAAGCTGTTGACAGGGTGCTGAGGGAAAACGTCGGACAGGTTTCAGAGCAGGATTACGCTGTGCTGCGTTTCACTTTCCTGCATAAGATGCTCAGGGACGGAACCGATATAAATTACACTGAACTGATTGAAGAGCTGTTCGAAAACTACGTGCCACGGAATCAGAAATTCAGTGCCGAGTGCGTCCGGCATGTCAAAGAAGAGCTCTGTAAGCTGCCCGATAAAGCTGATTTTGATACCTTGTTCGTGACCAACGCTTCCGCTGTGAAGCCGGACACGACAGTTCAGAAGTTCGAGATCGATAATGGGATTGAATTGAAACTGGACTGGGATGTGAATCCCCATGATGTGATTTCTTCCGATATCGATCGTACCGATGGAAGTAAATATATCAAAATCAGATGCAGCGATGTAGTTTATAAAAGGTTTCATAAATCATGACAGGTGATTCTATGTTTAGTATCAGAGATGAATTTTTAAGACTTCTCGGACAGGAGCCGTCCGGCTGGAAACGCGCCGATGTGTCGGATTTTGAGCAGAAGGCACTGAAGAGTGCGGAGAATGGAAGCCGTTATGAATTGTCACTGACGCTTCCGATCAGTACATTCCCAAAAGAGCGAAAGCTGGATGACTTTTTAAAGTTGATCGTTGGCAGGGATTCCTGCACACTTTCATTTGCAAATAAAAGCGCCGGTCCTTATGAAGGCACAACTCTTAAGGTAAAACAAACCACAGTTAAAGAAGAGTATGACCGCTTCATCGATTACTTCAAAAGCGGTGATAAAATAACGGCAGCGCTGACTGTAACTAAGAGCGTTAAGGACGGATTCTGCAGCGTCTATGAGTGGGACGCTTTTGCCGAATGTCTCCTTCAGGTCTCTGCCGACAAGAATAGCCCGGGATTCCTGCCGGAATATCTGAACAGCCTGTTCGAAAAATATCCCGAAGGTATGAATTTTCATGTGCTTGATCGGGAAGCGGATTTCGCGACGGAGAGTATCGCATTTGTAAATTTTGAAAGAGACCGTGTGCGCTTCGAGAACCGAAAGGAAGCTCTCTTGCGCTATAATGACGCAAGCCTTTTTATGGGAAGGACGGAGAACTATCTTCTGCCGGGAGATTTTCATGCAAATGCATCAAGACGCAGTCTTCCCGGACAAAGCGGACAGGATGTGAAGAACCTGATCGACAGATATGAGACGGTTTACTCCCTGATGTACCTTGCTGACGCCTCATGGTTCGAGGAGAGGAATCTTGTCGTTCAACTCGTAAAGGGCGGAAAGGAGTTTAAGCTCCCTATTACTGAAATCAAAAATAATCCGGATGCTTATAAGCTTGCTGTCTGGGCCTTTGAGAGTAAGAGCGCGCTTGAGCGGGCGTCTATTGCCCGTGACACCATGGCCTTTTACTGCAGAGATGCTTTGGGTATTATGAATATTGACCCGGGTATTGCTGCTTCAGCAAAGTCAAGTTACAAGTTATATAAGAGAAAGAATATTGACAAGTATATTGATCTCAAGAAGGGGCTTAGTGACAGCATACTGGGGTCGGTAAAGCAGGTACAGGATCTTATAGGATCACTGGTCGGAAGCTTTGAGAAAAACTTTGTGGCAGTGATAACGGTTATTATTTCAGAAGTTCTGGCTAAGCATATCTCATGGAAAGATTTTTCGACAGGACAGTTCAGAACTCCGGATTTTATCTCGGTCGTGCGAATATTCACAGTTGCTTCTTTCGTATATCTGATCGCATCAATCATATCGATTTACTTTAAATGGAATTATTATGAGGAACAGTATGGTCTGCTTCGCGAACACTATAAGGAGTTATTGCCCGGGGAAGAACTTGATAAAGCTTTTGATAACGACAGACTTATTACATCCGCAAAAAGAAGGCTGCAAAGATATGTGATTTACATTTCGGTACTGTGGAGTGTCCTTAACATGTTCGTGCTCTTTAAGAGTGAAATTACCGGTTCTGCCATCTGGCCCTACGCCCTGGTATCTGTCATCGGAGTCGCAGCTGCCTTGCTGGCATCGTTCTTTATGAGAGACAGTAAATAACGGAAAAACAATGCTGATTTCTTTGACTTCTTTGCGGTGCGGGATTATAGTCTTTTTTAAAGGAGTTATTATACTATGGATAAACTTACACTTGAAAAAGCCAAAGAAATAAACGCAACTATGGTCACGGAGGACCATCTGATCCTTCACGCCGCAAACGTCTCCGCAGCAATGGGGGCTATGGCCGAACACTTCGGGGAAGATAAGGAACACTGGGAAGCCATCGGCTGGCTGCACGACTACGATTACGAGAAGTATCCGGACGAACATCTCGCCCACACCGAGGAGCCGCTGCGCAATCTCGGCGTCCCGGAGGAGGATATTCGTGCCATCATGTCCCACGGATACGGAATCTGCACCGACGTGGAGCCTGTTACAAATCTGGAAAAGAGCCTGTTCACGGTCGATGAGCTGACCGGCATCGTGCAGGCCGCTGCAAGAATGCGCCCGAACGGCATAGTGGACATGGAGGTCAAGAGCTTCATGAAAAAGTGGAAGGACAAGAGGTTCGCTGCCAAATGCGACCGCCCGCTGATTCTCAAGGGCTGTGATATGCTTGGCATGGATATAAAGACGGTTGCGGCCATTGTGATTAAGGGAATGAAGGCCCATGCGGAGGAGCTTCAGCTCACCGGAAACTGAAGAAAAGACCGCAGGGATTCGGTTTGGAAGATGTCAGCTAACGCTGACCCGAATCCCGCGCCAAGTCTCGCGAGCGAGACTTGATTTTACAGCTGTCCATACGCACGGACAATCAATGCGGCATAATGTAATCGGATAAGGCTCATATGCCTTGGCTTTTGCTGCAGGATGAATATTACAAAAAAATGGCAAGAGGGAGTCATAATGAATACATATGTGGTAATTGATGTGGAAATGTGCGGTGTTCAGATCAGGACCCAGAATTACAACCGCAGGCATGAAATCGTACAGATCGGTGCTGTGATGATGAATGACGCCTACGAGATCATTGACAGCTTTTCAACTTTTGTCAGGCCGGATTACGGCAAGATCGACTATTTTATCTCCTCTCTGACGGGTATTGCCAATAAAGATGTGAAGAACGCGCCGGGGCTTTCCGATGCGCTGCGCAGCATGATGGAATGGTTCGGAGACCGCAATATCCGCTTTTATGCGTGGAGCAACACCGATTACAATCAGATCAGGGGCGAGATACTGGATAAGAAGTTCGATGAGGAGGCGTTCGAGGTCTTCCTTGACAGGGAGAACTGGGTGGATTACCAGAATATCGTGAATGTCAGGTTCAAGATCGGAAGATCTCTTGCCCTGTCTGACGCGCTGCAGATGACTGAACTCGATGTGGACGGCCGTCTTCATGACGGACTTGCCGATGCCATGAACACAGCGAGAATCATCTCGAAGCTTGAGCGGAATCCGGACTATAAGTGCACTCTGGATAAGATCCGCGAGAAAGAGAGCCAATCAGAACCGTTAACGACCTCACTCGGCAGCCTTCTCAAGGGAATCGTGCTCGACTGAACGTATCAAACTCTGTACTGTTAAAAGCAGATGAAAGGATGACCATGAAGTACAAGATCAATAACACGAATTACTGCGACTTTGCCACTATTGAATTAAATAAGCTCCACGGCCGCACATACTTTATCCCGTATCCAACGCGCGCCGAGGCCTGTGCCGTCGAACCGAAGGAAAAGCGGTATAAATCGGAGAAAGTCATATGCCTGAACGGGGACTGGGACTTCAAGTTCTTCCCGAAGCCTGCCGAGCTCCCGGACGTGCTCGACACGGACAGCATTGAATTTGACACGATCGACGTGCCGGCATGCTGGCAGTTCAGGGGATACGATAAGCCGTTCTATGTGAATATCCGCTATCAGTTCCCGTACAACCCGCCTGTGATCCCGACGACGGAGAAGGTCGGCAAAGTGTTCTCCTGGATCGGTGTCGATCAGGCTCTCTCCATGCGCTACAAAGATCCCGGTGAAGAATACAATTTTGTCGGAGTCTATCGCAGAAAGCTGATGATCGATGATCCGGAAAAACAGTATATTATTTCGTTCCTGGGTGTTGCCAGCTGCATCGATCTCTATCTGAACGGTGAGTTCGTCGGCTACTCCGAGGGCGCGCACAATACCGCGGAGTTCAATCTGTCCGGAAAACTTGCAGCGGGTGAAAATGAGATCGTCGCAGTCATAAGACGCTGGTGCACAGGAACGTATCTTGAGAGTCAGGATATGTTCCGCAATAACGGCATTTTCAGAGACGTTCTGCTCAGAGTTTCTGAGCCCACTGATTTCTGGGATATCGGAGCTGTCACCGAGAAGACCGGGGAACGGTATTCTCTGAAAATGATCGCTCAGACACTCTCCGATACCGATGTCACATTCACTGTCGAGGGCAACGGCATCAGTGTGAGCAAAACAGTTCCTTCGGAGGATAACGTGGCGGTCGTTACATTTGATGATCTGGATGTCACCGAGTGGAACGCGGAAAGCCCCACCCTCTATAATATATTCTATGAGACAGCGACTTCATGCGTCAGAGAGAGGATCGGATTCAAGACGGTCGAGATCCGGGGAGACGTTTTCCTTGTCAACGGACGCAAGATCAAGTTCCACGGCGTGAATCATCACGATACGAGCCCGACAAACGGCTACACCATGACGCCGGACGAGATAGAGCGGGATATTCTGCTCTGCAAGGTCTTCAATATCGATACGGTCCGGACATCTCACTATCCGCCGGATCCGCTTCTTCTTGAGCTGGCGGACGAGCTCGGCATCTACATCGTCGATGAGAATGATCTGGAGACGCACGGGACATTTGCGCACCAGCTGCCGCCAACCTACAACTCGATCAGCCATGATCCGAAGTGGCAGCCGCGCTATGTGGATCGAATCACAAGATTATATGAGCGCGATAAGATCCATGCCAACACATCGATCGTCATGTGGTCCCTCGGCAACGAGGCCGGCGGATATAATAACACGGATGCCATGTACAACTTCCTCAAAGCGAACTCGAAGCTTCCGGTCCACTATGAGAGCGCGATCCACTGCAGGAGAGTTGCCTACGATGTCGGCAGCGAGATGTATCCGAGCGTTAAGATGGTCCATGATGTCGGTGTGCACGCAAGGAGACAGGCAAGGCTTAATGACCGCCCGTACTTTATGTGCGAATACGCGCATGCCATGGGTGTAGGTCCCGGCAACACGGAAGCTTACTGGAAGGAAATCTATAAGTATGACAACCTGATGGGCGGATGTGTATGGGAGATGGTAGACCATGCGATCCTCCACGAGGACGGCAGCTTTACATACGGCGGCGACCACGGCGAGTGGGAGCATGACGGCAATTTCTGCGTTGACGGAATCTTCTATCCTGACCGCAGACCGTCTGTCGGAGCGAAAATCATTCGCTTTATCTACAGACCGATGCGCGTCAGACATGTCAGGGATGACATTTTTGAGTTCTTCAACACGACCGCATTCTCGGACGGCAAGCGATACAGGATGACATTCAGATGGAATGACGGCACCGCCTACAACGTGAGAGTGGACGTGGGTCCTCTCTCCAGAAAGAAAGGCCGTGTGACGCTCGGAAGCAAGGTGGACGGAAATCTCTCCGCCATCGTCACCACTGTCGACACGTATACGGACAGGGTCGTATCCGAGGAACAGATTACCATTGCGGTAAATGTCCCGACAGCTCCGGAGACAATGCCGCTTGACAGCTCGTGCGACTACAGCGGTGCTGCATTTACAGTGAATCTGCCTGACGGACACATTCTGTCGACGGCGAAGCAGTCCACGATCCTTTACCGCGCAGCGACAGACAATGACACGAACCCGCGCTTTATGAACACGATGAAGCCGTTCTTTGAGCAGAAGGAGGAAGTCGTTTCCGCCGAGATGACTCAAAACGGTTATGAAGTTGTCACCGAGCTGACCAATAAGAAGGCAAAGTTCATCGTGACAGACACATACGAAGGTACAGCCGACGGTATTCTTGTGACAAGCCGCATCCACTGTGTATCGGGCGGCGGCATACTTCCGCGATTCGGCAAAGCTTTCCGACTCGATGAAGCGTTTGATATCGTGAACTACACTGGCAGGACGGGTGAGAGCTATTGTGATATGAAGGATCAGTTCCCGATCAGAAACGTCACCTGCCGCGTCGCCGACATGACAGAGCCGAACATCAGACCGCAGGAGAGCGGCAACAGATGTGACTGCACGATCGCCAGCGTGTCGGACGGCACGACGACAGTGACATTCAAAGCAGTCGACAAACCGTTCGAGCTTGCCATCAAGCCATACACTGACGAGGCTCTCTTTGCGATGAAACATCAGAAGGATGAGATCCGGACAGGCACATATGTGACCATCCAGGCATTCCAGCAGGGGATCGGCACCGGTGCCTGCGGACCGGCAATCATGCCCGAGTACCAGTATTCTGCAAGGAAGGATTATGAGCTCAGGTTCCTGATTCAGGTATCATGATGATGCTTGCTGCAGAGCTTTATGAGGAGCTCTGCAGCATTTTTCGTTTTTCAGCTGACATAGCCCCGGATAGGGTGCGGTTTCATTTGACCGGATCCTGAACGGAGCGGGACACGGAGGTTGCTGTGAGAGATATAGTTATGATTTTACTTATGCTGATCCTTATAGCGCTCCTTTGTGTCTACCTTCACATCAGTCTGTCGTGGCACAGCATTGACGTCATCTCACTTGAGGCGGAAGAGTTCATCAGGGAAAAGCTTGATCCGGCCTTCGACACCGAAAGGTTCAGATCATATATTGATAAGCTGCTTCAGAGAATAGATTTTCTTGACGAGAACAAAGTCATCTTCTTTACACCGTTCTATGACAGAAAGAGGAGTCAGAGTTCTCTGAACGCGCATACCGGTCTTCCCGGACAGAAGGTCATTATTTTTACGCCGGGCTGGGCGGCCAGACTGTATCGCGAGTCATTTGCAGGAAAAAGCGACGGTGCGATCACGGATCTATTCGCGTTCGTGCTCGGACACGAAATGACACACAAAGAACAGCGCCGATTTATTTTCCTCTTCGGCAGGAAGCGGGTCTGTGCCGGCTGGCTCAGGGAAATCAGTTCGGATTTCGGAGGCATAAGAAAGTCCGGTCTGTCTGCCGGGCGAGTAAGGTTCTGCCTTGAGAAAGAGATTTTGGAGAGGGAAGGACGGCGGCAGAGAAGGTACGGATCAAAAACGGTGCTCAGACCCCATCCCACATGGGAATACAGAATGAAGTGCTGGGAGAGTGGGAGAATGACCAGAGAACTGGTAGACAAAATATGTCGTGACTGCGGAATAATAGACAGGCGGTTCTGTGACAGAATGAAACGAATTTACGCTGAAAAACCTGCCGGATCGATGAGGCGTGCAGGCTGATTTAAGGAAATAGAGATATTGGAAAAGAAACTTATCCACGTAGTACATAATATTCCACCCGAGTATGATGAGAACTCAAAAATCCTCATACTCGGATCATTTCCGTCACCGAAATCCAGAGAAGCGCAGTTCTTCTACGGGCATCCGCAGAACCGCTTCTGGAAGGTGATGGCAAGGCTCTTTGAACGTCCGGATTTTCAGAGTATTGAAGAGAAACGCCGGTTTCTTAAGGAGAATCGCATTGCCATGTGGGATTCCATCTACGAGTGCGATATTTACGGGGCGTCCGACGCCAGCATAAAGAATGCTGTGCCGACTGATCTCGGCAGGATCATCCGATGCGGAAAGATCGTTCAGATATTCACGAACGGCAAGGCTTCCGGTCGCGTCTTTGAGAAGTACCAGTCAAGATCACTCGGGAGAACGAGCATCACACTGCCGTCGACGTCGCCTGCCAACGCCGCCTGGTCGCTGGAGCGATTGATTGACGAGTGGAGAATCGTCAGGGAAACGCTTGATCGCGAGATGAATTCGTAAAATTTTACGCTAAATTACATAAATTGGTTAAAGTTTGCTCATAAAGTTTTCACAGAATTTGATTTTAATGTATACTGTTCGGTGCCACGAAACGGACACTGAACAGTTTTTTATACGGGTCTCGAACAACCCGGTTGAAGGGAGTAACTTATGGAAATACACTACCGGCATGAGTGGAAGCATGAAATAAACATGGCTGACCTCTATGCAATAAGAGCAAGGCTCAAGGTCGTCGCGCGGGGGGATCCCCATGCGAAGAATGGAAAATACTTCATTCGGAGCCTGTACTTCGACAATTTGAGCGATAAAGCGCTCCGGGAGAAAATCGACGGTGTAGACCGGAGAGAAAAATTCAGGATACGCTATTATAACAATGACACATCGTTCATAAATCTGGAGAAGAAGAGCAAAGTGAACGGTCTTGAGACAAAGTACAGCGCACAGATCACCAGAACGGAGGCGCAGAGGATCGTTAACGGAGATTACGAATTCCTTCGGGATCTGCGGCAGCCGCTTCTACAGGAATTCTATTGCAAGATCCGAAATCAGGGCCTTAAGCCAAGAACAATTGTTGATTATACGCGGGAGCCCTTTATCTATGAGCCGGGCAATGTGAGGGTCACGTTCGATTACAATATTCGCACAGGTCTTATGTGCACGGATTTTCTGAATCCGAACTGCGTGACGATCCCGGCCGGTGACCCGATTGTGATCATGGAAGTAAAGTGGGATGAATTTCTTCCCTCAATCATCAGGTCCGCGGTGCAGATGCCCGGACGCAGAGTAACTGCATTTTCAAAATACGCCCAGTGCAGAATTTATGGGTAATAATAAGAGGAGTACATCATGACATTTAACGATATTTTCAAATCCAGCTTTCTCGAAAATGTGACTGCTGTGAGCATTCTGGACATTGTTCTTGCGCTCACGCTGGCTTTCTGCCTCGGTCTCTTCATTTTCTTTATTTATAAAAAGACCTACTCCGGAGTTATGTATTCATCGAGCTTCGGTGTGACACTTGTAGCCCTCACAATGATCACGACGCTGGTCATCCTCGCGGTAACATCAAACGTCGTCCTCTCGCTCGGTATGGTCGGCGCTCTCTCGATCGTCCGTTTCAGGACGGCAATCAAGGAGCCGCTTGACATCGCGTTCCTGTTCTGGGCGATTGCCGACGGTATTGTACTTGCAGCGGGTATGATTCCTCTCGCAGTGTTCGGCAGTGTTCTGATCGGTGTGATCATACTGGTATTTGCCAATCACAAAGATATGTCTAACCCCTACATTGTCGTCATCCGTGCGCGCGATCACGCAAGTGAGGCGCGGGCAATGGAATATCTGAGAAGCAATGTGAAGAAGTGCGTTGTTAAGAGTAAGACTGCACAGAAAGGTCTCGTGGAGCTGAATCTTGAGATCCGCCTCAAAACCGACAATACGGATTTCATTAACGGACTCGCAGACCTTCCCGGTGTTGACAGCGCAGTTTTGGTCAGCTACAACGGAGATTATATGGGATAAGGAGGAAACAGCATGTCAACGCACAAATATATTGACAGAATCTGCGTTGCCGTGATTGTGTTTGCTCTGGTCGTGACCTCCCTTTTCATGAACGGAGAGGTCTTCGGCATCGAGAAAATCATAGATGAGGATTCGGAAACTCATTCGGATCAGCAGTATTTTACTGCCGGAGATTTAAGCCCGGAATATGATATTTCCGATGCAAATGTAATTACTTTAAGCGGCGGCAGCGCAACAGTGTCCGGAAACGGAGCTTACGCATATGACGGCGGCGTCATTATATCGAGTACGGGTGTATACGTTATTTCGGGAACTCTCGATGACGGAAGCATCACGGTGGACGCCGATGACGCGGCAAAAGTATGGCTGTACTTTAATGACGTGAACATCACCTGTCAGGACAATGCAGCCCTGATCATTGAGAATGCGGATAAAGTCTTTCTCACACTGGCTGAAGGCCAGGAAAGCGTACTTGTGAGCGGGAGTGAATATGAAACTTCGGCAACGGAAGCGGGGATCGACGGTGTCATCTACGCGAGGGACGACCTGACCATAAACGGCGCAGGCAGCCTTTCGATATCGGGCGGTCCGGCGCACGGCATAGTCGCGAATGACGATCTGGTCATCACCGGTGGAACCATCGCAGTGACGTCCGCTCTCGACACAATCCATGTGAATGACAGTCTTAGAATGACCGGCGCAGCGATGACCCTGGATGCCGGCGACGATGCAATACAGGTCGATAATGAAGGCGGTTATATCTATATAGAGTCCGGTGAGTTCAATATCACTGCGGAAGATGAGGGAATCGCTGCCGAGGGTGATATCACGATTGACGGCGGAGAGTTCAATATCGCGGTCGGCACAGGTCAGGGAAGTCATGGTCTTAAGTCCGGGGGGACAGTCAATGTCAATGATGGCACGATCGATATCACCTCCTGCTATGAGGGCGTTCAGGCATCCTATATAGACATCACAGGCGGTGACATTACAATCAACTCAATCGATGACGGCCTCAATGCGAGCAACGGTGCAAGCGGTTTCGGCATGGGCTTTGGCATGGGCGGCGCAGGTGGTCAGGGCATGAGACAGCGTGGATCTTATGATGCATCCGGCACGGAGACTGCAGGATCCGGTGAAATGCCCGAATCCGATGAGATGCCGGAAGGTGAGACAACTGATTTCGGTGAAATGCCCGAATCGGACGAGATGCCGGAAGGCGAGCCGCCTGAGTTTGGCGAGATGCCGGAGGGTGAAATGCCGAAATTTGGTGAGATGCCGGAAGGTGAGATGCCTGGGTCCAGAGAAATGAAGGATGGAAGCGGCAGCGAAGATACGCAGAATAACAGTGACACCCAGGCTGAAGATACGTCAAATGCTGAGACTCCATGGATCCATATTAGCGGGGGAACCCTGACGATTCTGAATGAATCCGGCAGAGATGCCGATGGAATCGATTCGAACGGTGACATTATCATAAGCGGCGGAACGATCCGGGTAAGCCTGAATGGCAATAGCGGTAACAATGCCATTGATTGTGCTACGGAGAACGGTGGAGTCTGCGAGATCAACGGCGGTAATATAATCGCCTGCGGAAGCAGCCAGATGGCCGAGAGCTTTGGCTCAACTTCGACCCAATGCTCGATTTTATACAATTTGCAGACTGGGGCTGATGCCGGTACTGCGCTGACGCTTCGTGACAGCAACGGTAACATTCTTATGAGCTATGAGGTTCCCTATGGCTTTACATCCGTAAATATCAGCTGCCCGGAGATGAAACTCGGTGAGACTTACACGATTTCCGTCGGTGAGACCGAGGAGAATGTCACACTCGAGGAGATGACCACGACATGCGGAACTGCAGGAAGCTCAATGTTCGGCGGTATGAATCAAGGCGGTATGCAAAACGGCGGCTCCGGTCGCACAGGCGGTCACGGAGGACCGGGTGGGAAGAGATTCTCACAGGGCACCGTATCACAGGATGTCACTATTAAGGAAGACACCAGTGAGTCAGAAAGTTGAGATATAAGCTGCCTGTAAATGTTAAATGAAGACCGGCTGTAAGGTCGGAAATCATAAGAGTTTAGATATAAGGACCCGGATTGAAGAGTAACCTGAGAAATCTCACATATCTGCAATCCGGGTCTTTTGTATGACGGCGGACAGTGCTCTTATCTATACTGCAAAATTTTAGAAGATATAAGAAAATGCTAAAAATGCTCAAATGAGTTTTGTCAGCTTTGTTGACACATTTAAGTGCTGTGGTTATACTTGTGAAAATTGCGATGTTATAAATATTGCTCCCACAAGATGCGCGAGCGAGACTTGAATAATAACTTAAGTGGGAATCCAAAGGAGGTCCTATGAATTTTGTATTTATTTCCCCTAACTTCCCGACTGACTATGCGCAGTTCTGCGTCGGACTTAAGGAGAATGGCGTCAATGTTCTCGGAATCGGCGACGCCCCCTATGATGAGCTGCGGGATGATCTTAAATGGGCTTTGACTGAGTATTACAGAGTCGATTCTCTTGAGAACTATGATGAGATGATCCGAGCGGTCGGATATTTCACCGGGCGCTATGGAAAGATGGACTGGATCGAGAGTAATAACGAGTACTGGTTGGAACTGGACGCTGCTCTGAGAACAGATTTCAATGTGCTTACCGGCCTTAAATCTGATGATATCGGAAGATTCCGCAGCAAGTCGGGGATGAAGGAGCGCTATGAAGCAGCCGGCGTGCCTACAGCGAGGTGGCAGCTCGTCTCCACCATAGAGAAGGCCCTTGAGTTTATTGATACCGTCGGCTATCCGGTCGTTGTCAAGCCGGACCGAGGCGTCGGCGCCGAGGCGACCTATAAACTGAAATGTGAAGCTGACGTGAAAAACTTTTTTGACTATCTGCCGTCGATCCCCTATGTCATGGAGGAGTTCGTCAAGGGCTCAGTCACTACATTTGACGGTATTGTGAACAGTCAGGGCAAAGTCCTGTTTGCCGCCAGCCATATAACTGAGAATTCCATTATGGACATGTTAAACGAAGGTGTTCCCTGCTGGTACTATGTCGACAAGGAAGTGCCAGATGATGTTCGTGACGCGGGAGAGAGAACTCTCGCTGCCTTCGACGTCAGAAGCCGTGCGTTCCATCTCGAATTCTTCAGGCTGACAGAAGCCAAAGAAGGGTTGGGAGAAGTTGGTGACATCGTCGGTCTTGAGGTCAACATGAGACCAGCCGGCGGCTTTACTCCGGAAATGATCAATATCGGCCAGAGCGCAGATATGTTCCGGATCTGGTCAGATATGATCGTATTCGATGAGCAGAGGCATGTTTATAACGGACCGAAGCGCTACAGTCTCTACATCGGCCGCAGAGATAACGCTGTCTACACATATTCGGGTGAGGATCTGTGGAGAATGCACGGTGAAAATATTTACCGCGCGGGTGAGATGCCGCCTGCTATAGGCCGTCTGATGGGAAATGACTATATGCTCGCTCTTTTCGATACCAAAGAGGAGATGAAAGCCTTCGTCAAGGATGCGTATGCTCCGATGCGTGTCCTTTAAAAAGATGGGGCTGCCACGATGTGGCTGTCTTGCGCCGCGCACGTCGCGGCAAGAACACCAAGGCGTTTTTGAAAAAATGACCGCCGCTCTGTTTTCAGAGCGGCGGCTTTGTTTTTGGAATCATGAAAGATGGAATTAAGCCGTGACCTTATTCCTTATCACAACAATCACACCGACAAGGATTGCCAGCATGATCGGCAGAGAAATCAGGGCCAGCGGGGAATTCATATAGTATCCGAAGACACCGGCGATCAGGTAGCCGACCGCGCACACAGCCGCTGTAGTCAGCGCATAGGGCATCTGTGTCGACACGTGATTTATGTGATTGGACTTGGCTCCGGCAGACGACATGATTGTTGTGTCGCTGATCGGTGAGCAGTGGTCTCCGCACACGGATCCTGCAAGGCAGGCAGCGATGCCGATGATGAACATCTCCTCACCGGGGACAAACACGCCGCACACGATCGGGATCAGAATGGAGAACGTTCCCCAGCTTGTTCCGGTGGAAAATGCCAGGAACAGAGCGACCAGGAAGATGATCATCGGAAGAAGGATTTTTACATGACCGGCAGAAGCTGCCATGACGTCATGGATGAATTCACGGGCTCCGAGAAGTCCTGTCATGCCCGAGAGCGTCCACGCCATGACCAGAATGACCATAGGACCTACCATTGTGCCCCAGCCTTCCGGGATCGACTTCATGAATTCTTCGAAAGATACGGTGCCTCTCCACATGTAGAGGAAGAACGTGATAATGATGGAGATCAGGCTGCCCATAACGAAGCCGCGGGCCGCATCGGAATTGGCAAATGCATCGACAAAGCCCTCGCCCTCAAAGAAACCGCCGGTATATAGCATACCGATGATACAGCAGATAATGAGCGAAGCCACCGGAATGACCAGATCCGACACGCGTCCGCTTCCGAGCTGACCGTCTGTCTCTTTTTCATCGGCACGTCTTGACGGATCGTTCCAGAGGTCGCCCGTCTTCATAGTGTTTTCCTCATGCTTTTTCATCGGGCCGTAATCTTTGCCGCCGGTGATGATCGTATAGAGGAACACCAGCGTACCGAGCGCATAGAAATTATACGGAATTGTTCGAAGGAACACAGTGAATCCGTTTACTTCAATATCGGACGGCAGCGAGTAGGATACCGCTGCAGCCCAGCTGGAGATCGGGGCTATAATACAGATCGGCGCCGCAGTGGCATCGATGATGTAGGAGAGCTTTGATCTGGAAACTCTGTAGTGATCCGTCAGCGGTCTCATGACAGAACCGACTGTCATGCAGTTAAAACCGTCGTCAACGAAAATCAGGATACCCAGAGCCATGGTTGCCAGCTGAGCTCCGACACGCGTTTTGATGTGGGTGGACGCCCAGTCGCCGAACGCCCTGGATCCGCCGGATTTGTTCATCAGGGTTGTCACCGTGGCGAGAAGGACGACGAACACGAGAATACTTGCGTGAGAAATGTCCGTAAGGTTCGGAAGCATACCTCCGTTCTCGTTGTACATCATCGTGTTCACAGCCAGTTCAAGGTTTCCGTTGGAGTAGAGCATAGCTCCGGTCAGAATGCCGAGAAAGAGTGAACTGTATACTTCCTTTGTGATCAGAGCCAGTGCGATTGCAACGACCGGAGGAAGCAGGGAGAGTATGCTCGAGTAATACGGAGTCACGTAGTCCTCGGGTACATGTCCCGGAGTCATAAATGTTCTCACTACAAAAAGAGCAAGTATTGCGGCGAGAATTATGAGAAAGATTCTCATTTTTCTTTGTTTCATTAGTGTATAACCCCCCTTACCAGAATAAGCTTTTATAAAATATAACATAATAAAACATGAAGTTAAATATATTATTATGATTTTTAAAGCATATTAGGTTTGAGGAGATTGTATATTCAGGTAATCTTCACATTATTACCGCTAAGTGTTAAAATTATTATGTGGGCTTGTCCATCTTATTTCCGTTTGGACCGAGATGCCCGCGATCGGAGTGATCTGTGCGGTCTCAACAACATTTGCATTGCGACTTGCAGACAAAGACAGAAGATCAGCGCAGACCTAGGCACTGCGGCTGGATGGTAATTTTATCAGATAACTTTGATCCTGATGACGCCACAGGTATCGCAAGAGATACGTGTCTGTGTTAAAATTTAGTAGTAGCAGTATATACAACAGGTCATATTTAAGGAGGTACTCAATGTCACGAAAGTATAAACGGGTATTTCTTATCGTCCTCGATTCGGTGGGCATGGGGGATGCTGCCGACGCCGCGGACTACGGAGACAAGGGGGCGGACACACTGGCGCACATTGCTGAACATATGACAGATTTTAAGATACCGAACCTTGTAAAGCTCGGGCTGGCTAATCTGAAGCCGATGGCGGGAGTGGTTCCGGCAGATCATCCGATCGGTATCTATACCGCTCTGAACGAGAAGAGCCGCGGCAAGGACACGATGACCGGACACTGGGAGATGATGGGAATCCACACAACGCAGCCATTCGTAACGTTTACGGATACAGGTTTCCCCAAGGAACTCATCGACGAGCTCGAGAGGCTGACCGGCCACGAAATAATCGGCAACAAGTCAGCCAGCGGCACGGAGATTCTTGAAGAACTGGGCGAGGAGGAGATATATCACAATAAGCTCATTGTCTATACATCCGCGGACTCAGTACTCCAGATCTGCGGCAATGAGCAGACGATGGGGCTTGAGACTCTCTACAGGTACTGTGAGATTGCCCGTGAATTAACGATGAGACCCGAGTGGAGAGTCGGCCGTGTTATCGCAAGACCGTACCTCGGCATGCATAAAGGCGAATTCAAGAGGACATCGAACCGCCATGATTATGCTCTTGAGCCGACGGGCAGAACGGTACTTGACGTCCTGAAGGATGAAGGTTTTGATGTTCTGGGAGTCGGGAAGATCAACGACATTTTTGTCGGTCACGGACTCACGAAGACCTGGCATTCAGACAGTTCCGTGCACGGCATGGAGCAGACGATCGACATTGCGAAGACGGATTTTGAGGGTCTCTGCTTTGTGAATCTTGTTGATTTCGATGCCCTGTGGGGTCACCGCAGGAATCCGGTCGGATATGGACAGGAACTTGAAAGATTTGACGTGAAGCTTGGGGAGCTTCTCTCGCTTCTTCGGGAAGACGATCTTCTGATCCTGACCGCCGACCATGGCAACGATCCGACGTGGACAGGTACAGACCACACGAGAGAGAAGGTTCCTATGATCGCGTATTCGCCCTCACTGACCGGCAGTGGAAAGATTCCGGAGAGAGATACATTTGCAGCGCTCGGAGCGACGATCGCAGAGAACTTCGGCGTCGCCATGCCGGAGAACACGATCGGGGAACCGATGGAAGAGTTGCTGTGACAGGGCGTTACGAAGGGGATAAGAGACGGAGCTCTCGCTATCAATACTGACTGCAGCCGCGGTCAGATCGTGACTTTCCTGTACAGAATCAGATAATGCACTATTTGTTGCAGTTCATGCAAATATATCTGCGGGCATCGTTTAAACTTGCTTTTTAAGGGTATTTAGTGTATTATAGCTATCTGAAAACGAAAACAGTTTTTCAAGAAAAGAGGAGTAATTATGGCAACAATTGATTTAACAAAATACGGTATCACAGGTACAACTGAGATAATCTATAATCCGTCTTATGAGAAACTCTTTGAAGATGAGATGGACCCGTCACTTGAAGGTTTTGACAAAGGTCAGCTCACAGAGCTCGGCGCTGTTAATGTTATGACAGGTATCTACACAGGCCGTTCTCCTAAAGATAAATTCATCGTTATGGATGAGAATTCCAAGGACACTGTCTGGTGGACGACGCCGGAATATCCGAACGACAACCACGTAGCCAGCGAAGAGACATGGGCTGCCTGCAAGGAACTCGCCATCAAGGAACTCTCCGAGAAGAAGCTTTATGTTGTCGACTGCTTCTGCGGCGCCAATAAAGACACCCGCATGGCTGTCCGCTTCATCATGGAAGTCGCATGGCAGGCACATTTCGTAGAGAACATGTTCATCAAGCCGACCGCAGAAGAGCTTGAGACATTTGAGCCGGACTTCATTTCCTATGTTGCCTCCAAGGCTAAGGTAGAGAACTACAAGGAACTCGGCCTCAACTCCGAGACAGCTGTCGTCTTCAACGTAACAAGCCGTGAGCAGGTCATCCTGAATACATGGTACGGCGGCGAGATGAAGAAGGGTATGTTCTCCATGATGAACTACTATCTGCCGCTGAAGGGCATCGCTTCTATGCATTGCTCAGCAAACACAGATATGGAAGGCAAGAATACTGCTATCTTCTTCGGTCTTTCCGGCACAGGCAAGACAACTCTTTCCACAGACCCGAAGAGACTCCTCATCGGCGATGACGAGCATGGCTGGGATGACAACGGTGTCTTCAACTTTGAGGGCGGCTGCTACGCTAAGGTCATCAACCTCGACAAGGAATCCGAGCCGGATATCTACAACGCAATCAAGCGCAACGCTCTTCTTGAGAACGTCACATGCGACGCTGAAGGCAAGCTTGACTTTGCTGACAAGTCCGTCACAGAGAACACACGTGTTTCTTACCCGATCGATCATATCGAGAAGATCGTTCTCAATGTAAATCCGGTCTCCGCAGGTCCGGCAGCTGAAAATGTAATCTTCCTGTCCGCAGATGCTTTCGGCGTTCTTCCGCCGGTATCCATCCTTACGCCGGAGCAGACAAAGTATTACTTCCTGTCCGGCTTCACAGCTAAGCTCGCAGGCACAGAGCGCGGCATAACAGAGCCGACTCCGACATTCTCCGCCTGCTTCGGTCAGGCTTTCCTTGAGCTGCATCCGACCAAGTACGCTGAGGAGCTTGTCAAGAGAATGGAAATGTCTGGCGCCAAGGCTTACCTTGTAAATACAGGCTGGAACGGCACAGGCAAGCGTATCTCCATTAAGGACACACGCGGTATCATTGACGCGATCCTGAACGGCGACGTTCTCAAGGCTCCGACAAAGATGATCCCGTACTTCAACTTTGAGGTTCCGACAGAACTTCCGGGCGTTGATCCGGCAATCCTGGATCCGCGCGACACATATGCTGACGCAGCAGAGTGGGAGAAGAAGGCAGTTGACCTCGCTTCCAGATTCCAGAAGAACTTTGTCAAGTACACAGGCAACGAGGCAGGCAAGGCACTTGTTCCGGCTGGCCCGCAGCTGTAATTTGATTACTGTCTAAAAATGATGACGGGGCTGTCAATCCTGACAGCCCCGTTTTATTCTGCGCTTTTACAAATTCAGACTATCAATACATATAAAAATGAAGTATTATAAGCGTTAAATGCGGAGGATGTTAGTATATATGAGTGTTCCGAATCACAACAGACAGAAGAAAATAGCGGTAATAAACGATTTCTCGGGATTTGGCCGCTGTTCTATAGCGGTCTCGCTTCCGATTATTTCTGCTATGGG
>JAFWIM010000002.1 GCA_017514845.1 Lachnospiraceae bacterium | reverse complement strand
TATGGCGGTCCTCACGATCGTCACTGTCGTCTTCACGCCGCTGACAGTCCTTGTCGGCTGGTACGGAATGAACTTTAAATATATGCCGGAGCTGGAGTCGCCGATCGCCTATCCGATCATCATAATTGTCGCGCTTTTATCGATCGTCGGCGGACTGCTTTATTTCAAGAGGAAGCACTGGCTGTAGCTTTATAGCGTGAGTTTTGGAAAGGAGAAACATGAAAATCCACGGACTTCAGAAAATGACCCTGCTCGATTTCCCCGGGCGGGTGGCCTGCACGGTCTTTCTCGGACAGTGCGATTTCAGGTGTCCATACTGCCACAACTTTGAACTTGTCACCGGGGAGGCTCCGCCGGTCATGAGCGAGGAGGAGCTGCTTGCCTTTCTCAGGAAGCGTCAGGGCCTTCTGGACGGCGTCGCGATCACAGGCGGCGAACCGTGTCTGCATCCGGGCCTTTATGACCTCCTTGGCCGCATCCGTGAGATGGGTTATGCCACAAAGCTTGACACGAACGGGAACCATCCGAAGCTTCTTCAGAGGATTCTCGACGCCGGTCTTGCCGACTACGTGGCCATGGATATAAAGAACAGCCCGGAGAAGTATGCGGTCACCATAGGGCGGGATGCATTTGATATGGCAAATGTCTGCGAGAGCATTCATTTGCTAAAAGACAGCAGCTGCGAATATGAGTTCCGGACGACTGTCGTCAGGGAGTTCCACGAGGAGAGCGATTTTGAAGGAATCGGGAAGCTGATTGAAGGTGCTCCGAGGTATTTCCTCCAGGCTTTCACGGACCGGGACACAGTTCCCTTCGGAAATCTGCACGCGCCGTCGAAGGAGGAGCTTGTCCGATACGCAGAGATTGTCGGCAGATATGTCGGAGATGTGCAGATCCGGGGCGTTGACTGATTTGCACTGATTGCCTGGCACAGTGACTGCCTGCGCGCGAGTGAGTGCCGGGCGGTTTGGCTCTGCCGGTGGTGGTGCACCCCGGATCAGAGCGCGCATATGTGGTGCGCGGACTTGTGTGTTTTGACAGATATTGAGGGATCTACATATATATGTAAGAAAAACCACAATATATAGTGCTTTTGACGAAAATTAATAGAAGATATTGATTTTATCAAATCAGAGTGATAGTATTGTAACGGTCGCCGGACGGCGGCCGTTCACTTGTAAGTAGGGCTTTGAAAGTGCATTTTCTGCTTTGGGCCATATATTTCAGACAATTTTGAGGAGAGAGCGAGATATGTATAAAGTTATTAAAAGAGACGGTCAGGTGGCTGAATTCGAGATCAGCAAAATCACGGATGCGATCACCAAGGCCTTCGATGCGTTGAACAAGCAGTACCATCCGAGCGTCATTGAGCTCATCGCGATCCACGTAACGGCGGATTTCGAGAGCAAGGTCATTGACGGTCAGATCAATGTCGAGAGTATTCAGGACAGTGTTGAGAAGGTCCTCTCCGAGGCCGGCTATGCGGATGTAGCTAAGGCATACATTCTCTACCGCAGACAGCGCGAGAAGGTCCGCAACGTCAACTCCGCCCTCCTCAATTACAAGGAACTCATTGACAACTATCTTCAGATCAATGACTGGCGCGTAAAGGAGAACTCCACGGTCACATATTCTGTCGGTGGTCTGATCCTTTCTAACTCCGGCGCGATCACAGCCAACTACTGGCTGAGCGAGGTCTATGACGACGAGATCGCTAAAGCTCACAGAAGCGCAGCCATCCATTTGCACGATCTGTCCATGCTCACCGGTTACTGTGCCGGATGGAGCCTTAAGCAGCTCATCAAGGAAGGTCTCGGCGGCGTACCCGGAAAGATCACATCTTCCCCGGCATGCCATCTCTCCACCCTCTGCAACCAGATGGTCAACTTCCTCGGAATCATGCAGAATGAGTGGGCGGGCGCACAGGCATTTTCATCATTTGACACATACCTCGCTCCGTTCGTAAAAGTCGACAACCTCGACCAGCACGAAGTCAAGCAGTGCATCCAGTCCTTCATCTACGGCGTCAACACGCCGAGCCGCTGGGGTACGCAGGCGCCGTTCTCCAATATCACGCTCGACTGGACGGTCCCGAACGATCTGAAGAATCTCTCCGCGATCGTCGGCGGAAAAGAGATGGAGTTCACATACGGTGACTGCCAGAAGGAAATGGATATGGTCAACAAGGCCTTCATCGATATCATGATCGAGGGCGACGCCAACGGCCGCGGCTTCCAGTATCCGATTCCGACTTACTCCATCACAAGAGACTTTGACTGGAGCGAGACCGAGAACAACAAGCTTCTCTTCGAGATGACCGCAAAGTACGGCACGCCGTATTTTTCAAATTACATCAACTCCGACATGGAGCCGAGCGACGTCCGCTCAATGTGCTGCAGACTTCGCCTTGACCTCCGCGAGCTGAGAAAGAAGTCCGGCGGCTTCTTCGGCTCCGGCGAGTCCACAGGTTCCATCGGCGTCGTAACGATCAACATGCCGAGAATCGCTTACCTCGCAAAGGACGAGGAAGACTTCTACAAGCGCCTTGACAATCTGATGGATATCTCCGCTCGAAGCCTCAAGACCAAGAGAACGGTCATCACGAAGCTTCTTGAGCAGGGTCTCTATCCGTACACAAAGAGATATCTCGGAACATTCGACAACCACTTCTCGACCATCGGCCTGATCGGCATGAACGAGGTCGGTCTCAACGCCAAGTGGCTGCGCGCTGATCTGACGCACGAGGAGACACAGCAGTTCACGAGAGAGGTCCTCGATCACATGCGCGAGAGACTCTCCGATTATCAGGAGAAGTACGGCGACCTCTACAACCTTGAGGCGACACCGGCGGAGTCGACGACATATAGATTTGCAAAGCATGACAAGGAGCTCTATCCGGACATCATTACTGCAAATATGAACGGGACCCCGTACTACACCAACTCCTCTCATCTGCCGGTCGGCTACACAGAGGATGTCTTCTCCGCACTTGATATTCAGGATGACCTGCAGACACTGTACACATCCGGCACAGTCTTCCACGCCTTCCTCGGCGAGAAGCTCCCGGACTGGAAGGCAGCTGCCAACCTTGTCCGCAAGATTGCAGAGAACTACAAGCTGCCGTATTACACAATGTCCCCGACATACTCCGTCTGCAAGAATCATGGTTATCTGACGGGCGAGCAGTTCATTTGCCCGATCTGTGATCAGAGGACAGATGTCTACAGCCGTATCACCGGTTACTACAGACCGG
>JAFWIM010000259.1 GCA_017514845.1 Lachnospiraceae bacterium | reverse complement strand
GATCCTCGGTGTTACCCTCGCTCTTGAGGAAGACCGTGCTAACGGCGCTCCGGTCGAAGATCAGGCCATCCAGGGCGTTAAAGTCGGTATGATGGGACCGCTCGCCGGTGTCGGCGATCCGGTATTCTGGTTCACCCTTCGTCCGATCCTTGCAGCTCTCGGCGCATCCCTTGCAATCTCCGGAAACCTCCTCGGCCCGATCCTCTTCTTCGTGCTCTGGAACGTTGCCCGTATGGCATTCATGTGGTATACACAGGAATTCGGCTATTCAGTAGGTATGGCCATCACCAAGGACCTTTCCGGCGGTCTTCTCGGCAAAGTCACAAAGGCTGCTTCCATCCTCGGTATGTTCATCCTCGGCGCCCTTGTTATGAGATGGGTCTCCATCAATTTCGTAATCAAGGTCTCTGAAGTACAGCGTGCAGCTGGTGCTTACATCGACTGGGATGCCCTTCCGGCAGGCGCAGAAGGAATCCATCAGGCACTGTCTCAGTTCGCCGGCGGTCTCAGCCTTGAGCCGACTGTAGTCACGACCCTTCAGGACAACCTGGATTCTCTGATCCCGGGTCTTGTTCCGCTTCTCCTTACTCTGCTCTGCATGAGACTGCTGAAGAAGAACGTTTCCCCGATCGTTATCATTCTTGCACTGTTCGTTGTCGGTATCGTCGGCCACCTCATCGGCCTTCTGTAATCAACAATACGGGGGACCCGGCAGTATGCCGGGTCCCTTTTTTCATATGAGCAGTAATTCACTCCCCATTGGTCCGGGAGCATGAGATGCTCATACCCCGGGCGTCAGCGCACAGCTCTTTGCCGGCGCCGCAGCCAAAAGAAAATGCCGGAGGAATAATACATGGCAAACAAGTTCAAGAAAAAGAATCAGGCCGATGCAGGCGAGCTTAAATCCCTGAACACGCAGGTAGATTTTACTGCCAAGGCGACCGCTTTCCACGGGATCAATACCTATGGGGTCGTGATGGTCGGTGACCGCGGCATAGAGTATTATAACGAGCGGACTCTTCAGGACTACATACAGATTCCCTGGGAAGAGGTCGAACTCATCATCGCGTCAATTTATCTCGGCGGCCGCTATATACCGAGGCTCGCCATCCGAACTAAGAAGAACGGTGATTTTCCGTTTGCGATCCGCCAGCCGAGAGCATTCCTTCGGGCATGCAGAAATCATTTCCCGGCAGAAAAGATCGTTCGTTCTCTCACGTTCCGTCAGGTGCTCGTGAGAAACGCGAAGTGGCTCGCCGGCAAAATTACCGGTAAAAAGTGAATGAGGGGCGGTTCTTTTCACGTGGATAAGATCAGAAAGGCTGTATTCACACTCCGTTTACGACGCAAAGCATCCATCTTCGTGAGAAAAACATTGCAGGTCCTTCCCTGTGAGATCAAAAAGCTTTAGCTTTTTAAGCTCACAGAAAGGACCTGCGTTTTTCGATGAAGATGATGTTTGCGGCGTATTCCGGAACTGCGCTACAGCCTTTCCGAACTGTTATTTCACGTGAAAAGAACCGTCCCTATTGCGTCAATTTGAAAACTTGCGTGCGTCCGGATTATCGATCCACAGACGGTTTTCTTTGTAGAACTCACCCTCCGGCAGCTCCTCTCCGCTGAGCTTCAATATCTCAAGGACCGTTTTCTGCTGAACGCCCATGTAGTTCGCGATCTCATCGACCGTCGGCTTCGTGCCGAGCTCCTCCGTCATCGCGTCAATGCTCTTCGACAGCAGCTCCACCTGAGCGATAAGCTGTTTATCCCTCTTATCAAGCTCCCTCTGCTCCTCAATCGCAAATGTGATCTGCGCCCGTATCGCCTCCTCCACGGTCTGTGTAAGCGGAAGCGCATCAAATGTGTCCTCAGCTTCCTCGACCATGTTGATGCCCATAAGAAGCCCGACATAGGCCTCCTGCGTGAGGTCCTCGATCGGAACCGAACCGTCACTCATCTCGAGTGCAATTCTCACGGCTTCTGGCATGAACTCTTCTATCAAAGCGGCTTTCTGTGCTTCTGTCATTATGTTTCTACTCCATCCTTTGTCTATTTATGATTCCGGTCAAAGAGCAGCGTGTTCTTCTATCGGAATGACTTTTTTCTGCCTCATGACTGCTCATCTGAGTCTGAAAAAGGCTGCCGCTATCGGCGGCAGCCCTCAAAACTCACTGTATTTACTTGGATGCAAGAATTGTCTTCTCGCCTTCCGGATCAACAACAGATGTGCAGAATCCGCAGCGTACAGCATCGATCGGGATCTCGGACTTGCAGAACGGGCAGACCTTTGTTGTCGGAGCTTCCGGAGCCGGCTCCTCGTTCTTCTTCGCAAGGCTGCTTGCCTTGTTGAAAGCCTTGATCATCATAAAGATGCAGAACGCAACGATCAGGAAGTTGATGACCTTGGTGATGAACACGCCGTAATTGAGCGTGGATGCGCCGGCTTCCTTAGCTGCTGCGAGAGTTGCGTAATCCTGACCGTTCAGAGCGACGAACCAGTTGTCAAAGTTAATGCCGCCGGTGATCAGTGTGATGATCGGCATAATGACATCATCGACAAGTGAAGAAACGATCGATCCGAAAGCACCGCCGATGATTACACCGACTGCCATGTCAAGAACGTTGCCTCTCATGATGAACTCTTTGAATTCAGCAACTAAACCCTTTTTTTCCATGTTACACTACCTCCTCATTATTCACGGATCCCTCGTCATTGCCCTTTGGACGATTCAAAAAGACCCGCTCTCGAATTACGTACGATATTATTAAACCACGATTTACCGCGATAAACAATACCAAATTACGCACGAGGAATTCAGATTTCCTCGAATTTGACATGGGCCGGAACTTTTGTCATCATCTCGACAAGCCTTGATGTGTCGCCGATCAGGATAGCGCCGACAAGGCCGCCGTCCTTGAAGGTGAAGCGCTCATACTTTCCGGGCTTATTGCAGGTGAAGACCTTATAAGCATCGTCATCCGGCGTTCCCTGATCTCCGATCGCGAACAGACTTGTATTCATGCCATTGAATGTGAGACCCGGCGTAGCGAAGTTGTAGCGTACGACATCGCCGGCTGCATTTGCACCGGCAACGCGTCCCTGCTCCATGGCCTCGCTCCAGAGGGCATAGTTGATTCCCTCAAACTGCGCACAGTCTCCTGCTGCAAATACATTCGGCTGGTTCGTTCTCATCCTGTCATCGACGACGATGGCTCTCTGGACCTCAATGCCCGCAGTCTGAGCAAGCTCAGTGTTCGCTCTAACGCCGCAGGAGACCACAACAAGCTGCGCAGGGACTTCCGTGCCGTCTGTGAGAATAACACTGTCCTTCGTGATTTCCTGCGTTCCTACGCCCGTCAGTGCCTTCACACCGGCATCGGCAACGCTCTTAGCCAGTATCTCGGAAGCATCCGCCGTCAGCTGGCGCTGCAGCAGCCTGTCAGCTGTCTCAAGGACAGTCACATTAAGGCCGGATTCGCGAAGCGACCACGCAGCCTCAAGTCCCAGAACACCGCCACCGATAACGACGGCATCCTTAATGTTCGGAACCATCTCGCGAATCTTCTTCACATCGCTCTGATGTCTGATCGTGACGACGTGATCCTGGTCCGCTCCCTTGAAAGGCGGAACGAAGCACTCCGCGCCGACCGCGATGATAATCTTATCATACAGGAACTCGAGCGGACCCGCCTTCACGGTCTGGCTGTTCGTGTCGAGATAAACTGCCTCTTTATGCAGATAAATCCTGACCATGTTCTCATCGTACCAGTCCTCATGTTCGACTTCGAGCTCCTTCTCCGAGAGATCCTCATTGAGGGCTTTGGTGAGCATAGGACGGTTGAACGGATATTCCTTCTCGGCGGAGATCATGAGAATGCGGCCTGTGCGGTCGCGCTCACGAATCGCTTTGGCGGCAGACAGAGCTGCAATACCGCCGCCGAGAATCACATAGTGTTGATTGGTGTCCTTTACCTTGGGCTTATCATCCTCATCCACCGGAACGAAATACTGCTCTCCGACCCCGCAGACCGGACATACTTCAATAGACGCATCAAATACAGCTCCGCATACAAGACATTTTACCAGCATATATGTACCTCCATATTATTTTTTTCAAATCTCTTTTCCAAATCTCCTGCCCGCTCTCACACAAGCGACACCGGTAAGATGGGTAGTTTTATGAGTTAATTATAATTTTTTTCCGCCATTTTCGCAATAATTATACAAACAATTCGCAAAATACAAAAGAAACTCCGACATTTGCATACTCTCTGTTTCGCTGCAAATACACAAAACATCGAGACACATTTGCGGCATTTATCTGTGTATGATACACTTAAAATATCTTTAATGTGAGGTGATGAACCATGAAAAAATTACTGATCGCGTCCGATATACACGGATCTTCTTACTATTGCGAAAAACTCATGGAGAGAATCAGGGAGGAGAATGCTGACCGCATACTTCTGCTCGGAGATCTTCTCTATCACGGTCCCAGGAACGACCTGCCGAGGGACTATGCGCCGAAGCGCGTCATAGACATGCTGAATTCCCTCACGGGCGATCTCCTCTGCGTGAGAGGCAACTGTGATACTGAAGTTGATCAGATGGTCCTCTCTTTCCCGATCATGGCGGACTACGCGTTCGTCGCAGTCGGGGACGAGAAGCTCTTTGTGACCCACGGTCACCATCACGGTGAGAAAACACCTCCGCCGCTCAAAAAGGGCGATATTCTGCTGTGCGGTCACACACATATTCCCGCCTGCAATGAATATGATGATTTCACATATATGAATCCGGGTTCCGTGGGCATCCCGAAGAAGGGTTCCCGCTACAGTTATATGACGTGGGAGAACGGTGAGTTTTACTGGAAGGATGTGGAGACCGGTGAGGTCTATCACAGAAGAAGTCAGGGCAAAATCGAGCTGCCCGGTTGAGAATTGTGCCGGTAACAGAAATACCGGTAACAGTTCAGACAGAAAATACTTCCGGCGGCCGCGCTATCTTAGCTTTTTCCTCTACATATTCGCACTAAATGCCGGCCATACCGCGGCAAGCCGCGATACTCTTGCGGAACCGGAAGCGATATCAGTATAATAATACGCGACGCTTACAGATTCAAGAGGAACGCAGGCGGAAATGAACATAAATCATATATCGAGGTTACTACATGAGATTTTTAATACAGAGAGTTTCTGAGGCTAAAGTCACAGTCGATGACGAGGTAATCGGCGAAATCGGCGATGGTTTCTGCGTCCTGATCGGAATCGCGGAGACCGACACTGAGGAGATCGCAGATGTGCTGATAAAGAAAATGACGGGTCTTCGAATCTTTCAGGATGAGAATGATAAAACGAATCTGAATATTGATACAGTCGGGGGCAACCTGCTGCTCATCTCCCAGTTCACGCTCTACGCAGACTGCAGAAAGGGCAACCGGCCGTCCTTCGTCAAGGCCGGCTCACCCGAGCATGCCAATCGACTGTATGAGTACATCATAAAAAGGTGTTCCGAACATTTCCCGAATGTGCAGCGCGGAAGCTTCGGTGCCTACATGAAGATCTCGCTGGTCAACGATGGGCCGTTCACAGTCATGCTCGACTCGGATGAACTCATAAAGCCGAAGGCTGCAGGGAAGAAGAACTGATTTCTGAGTATAATTAAGGGGCTGTCGCATTAGACTGTGTCACCGCTATATATGGCAGACATTTACAAATAACGTCTGACATATATAGCGGCGGCGCGTCTTAATGCGACAGCCCCTTTTCACCCTTTATCAGGATGATCGCGTCTTTACTTAACCTTTCTTCCTGAAAGCTTTCAGTGCGATCAGTAAGCACAGGAGGCCTACGACCACATCTGCGCCGTACATGATCTTCTTCCAGGAAGCCATGCCTTCGTTCAGGTTCTCCGGATAGTAAGCGCGGCTGTTGGCGACAACATAAAGGATGTTCTTCGCTGCGGTTCTCATTGCCTGCTGCGCGCCGTTGGTATCACGGAACTGAACATCATTGGTCGCTGTCGGATAGTTGACCAGCATGAGGTCTGTACCGTTGCGGATCGCCTGATCGGAGCTCATATATCCGTAAACACCGAAATAGTCAGTCTCTACGAAGCCCTCAAATCCCCACTCGTCGCGGAGGACCGTCTTGCAGAGCGAGCTGCTGCCGCCTGCCCAGCGGTTGCCGATGTAGTTGAAGGAGGACATAACCGCAAGGCAGTTCGCATCCTTAACGCACATTTCGAACGGCTTCAGATAAATCTCACGGATCGCCTGCTCATTCGACCATGTGCAGACCATGTCGCATCTGTTCTGCTCCTGATCATTCAGAGCGAAGTGCTTCATGTAGGCATATACGCCGTTCTCCTGAGAGCCCTGAACAGCCTTTTCGGCGATATAGCCGGAGAGGACACCGTCCTCTGAATAGTACTCGAAGTTACGTCCTGCAAATGCAGTTCTGTGGTTGTTCATAGCCGGTGCGTACCAGCCGGAGACATCCATCTCATTTGCCATCTTGCCGATGGAATCGCCGAATGCATAAGCCAGATCCTTGTTCCATGTTCCGGCAACGACAACGCCTACCGGGAAACCGATGGAGCCGACACCGGTGAAGTTGTTGTTGATGGAAGCCGGGCCGTCACAGTCATTTGTACGAACCTTGCCGACGGAATCAATAGAATTTGTCTGGTAACCGCCGAGGGAGATAACTGCGTTCATATCATCCAGCGTCAGCTGATCCATGAAGGCATCCCACTGCGGATCGTCCTTAGCAAGACCGACCATATCTTTCAGCTTCAGATTGTTGGAAGCGCCCGTCGTGATCGGCTGCGCATCCGGATCCTCATCCGCTGCTGTCGCTTCCGCTGTCAGGTAGTTGCTGATGTTGTAGAATGTGGACTTGGCATCTTCGGAAATCTCGAAGGAAGCCGGAGCTGCCGTGGCCTTGTCGTAATTTGCAAATTTATCCTTGCGGGAAAGATATGTGATATCGCCTTCAGCATAGTCGAACTGATTCTCTGCTGTAACGAGGTCGCTCTCTCTCTTGTTGTCGCCTGTGTACTTAACTGTATCAGCGACTTTATATGTCTTGCTGTCAATGATATTGTGGGCATCGGAGTTGATAGAGATAATATAGTCACCCTTCTCAAGAACATAGCCGCCGGCGTCTTTAGCGTCATAAGAAGCCATGTCTTCCACATTGAATGCGATCTTGACCTTCTCGGATGCGCCCGGCTCAAGAAGAGATGTCTTCTCGAACGCGATCAGGTTAGCGGATGCCTTCTCAATACCGCCGTTCGTGTAAGGCGGATTGTAGTAGACTTCCACAACGTCCTTGCCCGCGACATCGCCGGTATTCTTTACTTCAACTTCAAAGCTGATCTTTCCATCTGCTTCAGTGATATCGCCCATCTTCTGCTCGAATGTCGTGTAGGAGAGGCCATAGCCGAACGGATACTGGACTACCTTGTCATAATCGATAAAGCCTTCCGCCGCAGCTGTCTCGTAGAACTTATAACCGACATAAATGCCTTCGACATAGTTGACGAAGCCCGGGGTTGCTGTGGACTCGGTGCCTGTAAATCCGACGGATGTGTAAGCGAAATCATCCATGTTCGTATAATTAAAGTCACCAAAGTTGTTCCACCACGGAGTAGCCTTGAGGTCATATACATATGTGTCAATCATCTTGCCGGACGGATTGACTTCACCATTCAGGAGCTTGCCGAGAGCCTTCATGCCGATGTGGCCCTGACCTGCTGTCCAGAGAACGGACTTGATCTGCGGGTAGTCATTGACGAAGCCGAGTTCGAATGCATTTGCACCGTTATATACAAGAACGACTTTTTCGAAGTTCTTGCATACGAGATCGATCATCTCTTCTTCTCTGTTGGAGAGCTGCAGATAATGGTCACCCTCGTCCCAGTCATTTCCTTCGTTCATGGAATCATCATAGACACCTGCCGTGTATGTCGTGCCGTCCTGGTAAGAGCCGTCAACGACAGCGGTCATGTCAGCCGGAAGGTCAGCGCCCTCACCGCCGGAGCGGGAGATGACGATCATAGCTGTGTCTGAGAATGCCTTCGCGTTGGCAATCAGGTCATCTGAATACTTGGAGACATTCGGCTCCGGAAGTGTCCAGTCCTGTGCCCACATGCCGACGACCGGACGCTCGGGCTGATACTCTGTGTAGAAGGATGTCAGCTCTGTGTTCGTCTCGAAGCCGGCATCCGCAAGGCTTGTGAGAATGTCCGTTGTCGGATACGCATCGTTCAGAGCACCTGAACCGGCACCGCCGAGGATCGGTTTCGTTGATGCCCAGCCGAAAACGTTCAGCTTGGAACCGGACGCAAGCGGAAGCAGATCATCATCGTTGCTCAGAAGGACAATGCCCTCCTCGCCGATCGTGACTGCCAGTTCAGCAGCTTCATCGGACGTTGCAGTGTCAATTGTTCCGGATCCGCTGATAAGGTCGAGCATCGTGCTCATCGGACCTGTGCAGATCATGTTGACAACGACAGCAAGGCCTGCCAGAAGACCGATTCCGGCCAGGCCGCGGATCTTGCCTGCGTGCTTCTTACTGATCATGCCTGCCAGGATCAGCAGCAATAAGCCGGCGACTAAGATCACGCCTGCCGCTACCAGGTAAGACTTGATCGAGTTGATGACGTTCATGACATCATCCATGTTAATAGATAACATACATTTTCCTCCTTTTCTTTTTCACTCCTTCATGGCCGCTTACTTCCACTCCGGAATGTATTACACCGTGCCGTTTGGCCAGACACGAATCTGGCGCAAATGCCTAGAACTTCCCACACCCCATCTCAATTTAGCCGCCTCATAAATATGTACTCTCAGGGACGCTCCCGCTCGGCTTCGCTCTCAATCTGAAGTGGGAAGTTTTAGTAAATTATATCAAAAAACCTGACCGTTCACAATTTTTGTCATGAACGGTCATAATAACGACATAATCAGTTTGCCGTAGTTCGATCAGGCTGCTCTTGCGCTTCGATGCCGGCAGCAAAGTACTTCACTATGCGGATTCGTCATAGACTCACGTCACGAGAAATCTGCTTCAGGAATGACTACAGTTCGTTCAGGCTGCTCTTGCGCTGCTCCCGTCACAAGGATTCTGCTTCAGGAATTACTGCAGTTCGCTCAGGCTGCTCTTGCGCTGCTCCCGTCACAAGGATTCTGCTTCAGGAATTACTGCAGTTCGCTCAGGCTGCTCTTGCAGTTCGTTGCCGGCAGCAAAGCATCCATCTTCGTGAGAAAAACATTGCAGGTCCTTCCCTGTGAGATCAAAAAGCGTTAGCTTTTTAAGCTCACAGATAGGACCTGCGTTTTTCGATGAAGATGATGTTTGCTGCCGGCTTATTAACCCACGTGCAGCCTGTCTATTACGGCCAGTCTTAATTTTTACTCGGCTCCCCCTCCGGGAAGATGATCTTGTTGACGAAGAAGAAGATCAGCATGGAGACACCGCCGTTCAGGACCGTCGTGCCGATGTTGTAGACGAAATCCGGCACGAACATACCTGCCACCGCGACCCAGACACAGTTGATCGAATTGACGATGCAGGTAATCACGCAGAAGGCGATGAAATACCAGAAGATCTGATAGGCCACATTGCCCTTGCTGCGGAACACAACATTTCTCTGGATCGGGAAGTTGATGACCTCGCCGATGACCATGGCCACCATGTAGGCACAGAAATACGGAAGTCCGCCGTGGGCAGCGTCATAGCCGATGATGTTCCACTTGAAAGTCTCGCCGAAGAGAGTGACATCAATGCCCGGGAAGCCGAAATCCACATTCGGAAGGCTCGTAAAAAGCTTCGGCAGGAACTGAAGCATCAGGTACTTGAACACTGTGATCAGGTTGCTGACGATGACAAAAGGACCGCCCTCGCGGATCCACTTAGCCGCGCCGGGATGTTTTTCCGCAAAACTATTCCAAAATCCCATATAATCCTCCAATTATTCTAAAGCCCATGAAGCGTCAAAACCAATGTGCCTCATCAGCCCTTCAGCTTCTTCTCGTACTTCTTATTCAATCTGCCGTTCCTGAAATAACCCCCGATGATCTGACCGAGACCGCCGAAGAAATGTCCGTTGACGACCTTGACCATGCCGGCAACCATCTCCTGACTGACTGCTCCGCCGGTCATCTTTCCGATCGCACGGAACGGCATGTTGTAAATGAACAGGATATTGAGGTCCGGTTTTCCGGCAGCGTCCGCTTTCCTCTTCTTGCCTTCAAGAACGCCGTAAACCCTTCTGCAGAGCCAGCTCTTCGAGTACTTCAGCTGGCAGATCGCGTCGTTGGCTGTAAGTTCGCGCGTCCAGGACCCGTCCGGAATAGGTCTGCCGAGAAGTTTTTCATACTCGCTGTCCGGCACTTTTGTGATCTTTCCGCTGAAATAAGACGGCATAAGGGACTCATCATACGGGCTCGACGCTCCCTGCTCTGTAACATCCAGATTTCCGCGAAGTCTTATATCCGCCGAACTTGAACCGACAAGGATCTCATAGTTTCCGCCCTCTACTGCCCATCCGTCAATGCTGGTATTCCAGTAACGGAACGTCATCTCATTAAACGGAATCGTGACAAGCCTGCTCTCTCCGGCTTTCAGGAAGACCTTGGCAAATCCCTTCAGCTCCTTTGCGGGCCTGTATACCTTAGCCCCGGGAAGTCCTACATAGAGCTGAGCGATCTCCGCGCCATCAACTCCGCCGCTGTTCTTTACTGTGAAGCTGACACCATCCCTACTGACTGTAAGTCCGCTGTATTCAAATGTCGTGTAGGAGAGACCGAAACCGAACGGATACTTCACCGGCACACCCGCCGTGTCATAGTAGCGGTAACCGATAAAGAGACCTTCGCGGTATTCAGACGTTCTCTCTTTTGCGGGATAATAATTGTAGGCCGGGGTCTCCTCAAGCTTCAGCGGGTAGGTCTCGGCCAGCTTACCTGACGGATTAACCCTGCCGGTGAGAATATCATAAATAGCCCCTCCGCCTGCCTGGCCGGTCAGATATCCGTGGAGGATCGCCGCAAGCTTTGCGTCCCATGGCATCTCGATGGAAGATCCGCCGGAAAGGATGCCGACGACATTCTGATTGACTGCGTAGATGGCCTCAAGAAGCTCGATCTGGACCTTGGGAAGTCTCATATGCGTTCTGTCAAGGCCTTCCGACTCGCTCATCTCGTCAAGTCCGAAGAAATAGAGGACAACGTCCGCCTTCTTAGCGGCTTCCACAGCCTCGCTCTTTAATGCTTCATCCGGATCTCCGTTCCTTGTGTAGCCTCGGGATTGGGCGACGATTTCGAGCGCGGTTTCATTTGCCGCAATGTCGTTAAATGATTCCAGTTTGGTCGTATTGACGACAGACGAACCTGCGCCCTGGTATCTCGGTACAAATGCGAAATCGCCGATCACAGCGACCTTTGTCCCTACTCCAAGCGGCAGGATATCACCGTCATTCTTCAGAAGGACTGCGCACTCTGACGCAGCGCGCCTTGCCAGCGCATGATGGCCGGAAATGTCGAATTCAGAGGAATGACCCTTGGCTGCCTCTGTTGTCTCAAGGATCGCGTCCAGAAGGTCGTCCACGCAGATGTCCAGCTCCTCCTGTGTCATACGGCCGCTCTTTACGGCTTCCACGACCTGGCGGGCAGAGTCGAGACCGGGATTCGGCATTTCAAGATTGGACCGGCATCTGATTCCTTCAACGTGATCGTTGGATCCGCCCCAGTCCGTGACGACCATTCCCTCGTATCCCCAGTCGCCGCGGAGAATATCGAGAAGGAGGTGGCGGTTCTCATTGGTGTACTCGCCGTTGAGCTCGTTGTAGGAGGTCATGATAGCCTTGGCTCCGCCCTCTTTTACAGCGATTTCAAATGCCGTGAGATATATCTCGCGAAGCGTTCTCTCATCGACGACGGCGTCCATAGCCATACGGCGCTCTTCCTGGCTGTTCACTGCGAAATGCTTGATGCAGCTGCGCACGCCCTTGCTCTGGATACCGCGCACGTAGGAAGCGGCCATCTTACCCGCAAGATGCGGATCTTCCGCAAAGTACTCAAAATTGCGGCCGCAGAGCGGGCTCCTCTTCATGTTCATGCCCGGGCCGAGAAGGATGTGAACGTCCTCCGCCATAGCCTCTTCGCCGAGAGCTTTTCCGATCTCCTCGCCGAGTGCCTCATCCCAGCTGTTGGCCACAGTTGCCGCTGTTGGGAAACATGTTGCTTTCAGGGATTCATTGAGACCGAGGTGATCACCGGCTCCCGCCTGCTTGCGGATTCCGTGAGGACCGTCAGAGCAGTACATGGACTCGATGCCAAGGCGCGGGATCGGCCAGGTCTGCCATTCACCCTGTCCGCCGAGTATAGCGGCCTTCTCTTCAAGGGTCATCTTTTCTATCAAATCCTTGTGTTTCATGAAATCTCCTTCCTCTGTATTGCAGTTCTTCGCAGATCCGCGGCGTTTTTGCCCTTCCAGCAGGCAGATCCGCGGCCACTATCATCTGACAGATTGAGCTTAACATATCGAGGTCGTGTATCAGGACCTCGTTCGGGATGCGAGCCCGGGCGGGCTAATATCTCACACTGTGATATTAGCAAAATTTCATGAAGTCCGACGGATTTTGGCATAAAATGTATGAAATCGGGCATAAACGTCATTTTATGCCGGCATAGGGATGAGGGCTTTCATCTCGAACTCATCGTTACGCTGTGTCCATGTCACGCTTCCGCCGTACTTTTCCACCGCCTTTTTGATGCTCTTGACTCCGTAGCCGTGATTTTTCACATCAGTCTTAGTAGTCACCGGCATGCCGTTCTGAAATTCCATCTGGGTCTCACAGTAATTGGAAAGCATGATAAAAAGAAAACCCTGTCGTTCGCTGACCTGCAGGTGTATAAGCCTCTTGGCCGGTTCGGGAATAAGTGCGACACATTCAATAGCATTATCCAGAGCGTTTCCGAAAATACTGCAGATATCAGTTACGTGCATAAAACCAAGGAGCCGCCCGTCCGCGACGCAGGTGAACTGAATGTGCAGGTTCCTCATTGTCAGGGTCTTGCCCGCGATCATGGTGTTGAGGACAGGATTGCCCGTCTCCTGTTCCGGCTTATAGGCCTGAACTTCTCTGGACATCCTGTCGATCCACTC
>JAFWIM010000258.1 GCA_017514845.1 Lachnospiraceae bacterium | reverse complement strand
TATGTCCATTATTTGGACCTCCTGTGCTATATATTTGTGGTTTGCAGACCTACTTTTATACTAGCACAGGAGCTCTTTCTTTAATCTGAAGATCTTTCATCCCCCTGCATAGCAGGGGGTTTATTTTTGTCTGTGACACAAAAAGAGATTTCCGCAGCCCGGAGCATGATGACCCCGGAACGCGGAAATCCCTTTATTTCAGGCTTTTTCAGCCATGTCTTATGTATTTCTTGTCAGCAAAACTACGGTCTCGACATGCATCGTCTGCGGAAACAGATCCACCAGACAATATCTCTTCACCCTCCAGCCGTTCGCCCGCAGGGTCACCATGTCCCGCTTAAAACTCGATGCTTTGCAGGATATATACACCATCTCACCGACGCCGTAGTCGATGATCTGTGAAAGGGCCTTCGGATTAATTCCTTCCCTCGGCGGATCAAGCACAATATAATCCGGCTTCTCCGGAAGCTCAGCAAGCTTCTCAAGCACATCACCAGCGATGAACTCACAGTTCGTGATGCCGTTCAGAGCGACATTCTCTCTGGCGGCGTCGACCGCCTCCGGGATAAGCTCGATGCCATACACCTTTCCGGCGACCGGTGAAAGCACCTGCCCAATCGTGCCCGTACCGCTGTAGAGGTCATAGAGAACCGGGGAACCGGATCTGTTTTCATCGACACACACTTTCTCCGCCTTAGAGGAGCGGTCGCCGCCGTCCTCCTGTCCCGGAGTATTCTGTCCCGGTATACCGCCCGTCACATATCTGCGCACCGCATCGTAAAGAACTTCCGCGCCGGGGGTGTTGGTCTGGAAGAAAGAAAACGCAGTCACCTTGAACTTTAGGCCCAGCAGCTCCTCATAAAAATACTCTTTCCCGTAGAGCGGAACCGCGTAATCTACTTTGACCGCGTCGGACATTTTGTCGTCAATAGCGTGGAATATGCCGGCATAAGATCCCTCGATCGGAAGTGCGAGAAGTCTCTCCGCCCAGTCGGAGAAATCATGCTCCTGCTGCGAAGATGTCACTATATAGACAAGCAGTTCTCCGGTCGTCTGGGACCGACGGACAAGCAGGAAGCGCAGAAATCCTTTATGGATCTTTTTATCATACTTCTTGAGTCCCTTCTCACGGCAGTAATCGAGGGTCGCACCCAGGACTTTACGCACATCCTCGTGGGCCAGAGCACAGGAGTGGGCATTAAGGACCGTGTAAGTCGTGTTACGCCTGTGAAGGCCCAGGGTCAGAGGGCCGTTCTCCACATCGTCCCCGAAAGAGAACTCCATCTTGTTGCGGTACTCGAATTCCAGCGGGCTTCTTAAGATTCCGTCATATACGGCGTCGTCCACCACCTCATCTAACAGCCGCCTGACCATATCTTCTTTCATGGCCAGCTGATCCTCATAGGGCATAGTCTGGCAGAGGCAGCCGCCGCACAGCGGAAAATTGTCGCAGACCCTCTCCCGGGTCTCAAGCGGAGACTTCTCTACGATCTGAAAGAGCCTGCCCTCCACCCGGTCCTGATGCTTTTTGAATATCCTGCAGCGGATTCTCTGTCCGGGCAGCGTATTCTTTACCGTCAGTTTCTGACCTTCCTCGGTCTTATACCTTCCGCAGTTCGGATAATCAACTCTCTCAATCACGCACTCTGCTACATCTTTTCTCTTTAACATGTATCTCCATATTTCCTTTCGGATCATTTTTCTCACAAAGTACGACTATCATACACAATAATACCGGCAGCTGCAAGTGCGACAAAAAAGAGGCCGCCTAAAGACAGCCTCTTCCTGCTATTTCCTGTTTGATTAATTATTCTTCTGTTGCCTCTGCCGGAGCTTCCTTCTCAGCTTCCTCAGCAGCCGGAGCTTCTTCTGCAGCTTCCTCAGCAGCCGGAGCAGCTTCCTCTTCCACTACGGACTCTACTTCCTCATCGAAGTCATCGTCAAAGTCATCCTCAAAATCATCGTCTGCAGCTTTTTTCTTGACTGCGCTCACGACCTTCCCGGCTGCTTCTTTCACCTTATCGGCAGCCTCTTTGACTTTTTCCTTGGCTGACTTCTTCTCAGCAGGAGCCTCTTCCTCGTCTTCGTCCTCGAAGAGATCATCTTCTTCATCCTCAAAGTAATCATCGAAGTCATCGTCAAAGTCGTCTTCGAAGTCCTCAAGATAATCCGGTGTGAAGAAACGATATACCGCATAAGCGATAGCTGCTACTGCTGCGACACATCCGATGATGGCGAGAATCCAAAGGATAGTCTTTCCCTTTTCTTCCTTACGAGCCTCATCCTGTAATCTGATGCGGGCAAGAATCTCATCAATCTTATTATTCATAAATAGCACCGTCCTTTCTGAATACTGCCCTAATTATATCACGCCCACTCCAAGTTTGCACTAATTTGAGTATAAAATTGTCCTTTTTTTGTCAAAATTCACCTTTGATATTCACTCCAAAAATCGAGCTTTCACTCAATCCTCCGCTTTCTCAAGTTTTGCAAATGCAGCAAACATTTTTTTCACACCCCAGGCCGGAAAATCCACTGTTACCTCATAATCTCGACCACCGTCGCGGATATTGGTGACTGTTCCAAGACCGAATTTTTTATGGCGCACCCTGTCCCCAATGCCGTAGGACAAAACACCGCCTGTGGCAGCCGGAGCCGGCGTCTTCTTCCTGTAGGGGCTGCTGTATGCGGAATAGGACGAAGAACGTTCTGTCTGCGGCTGAGAAGCGTAGGCTGACTTGTTGATCGCATTCCTCATATCCGGACCGAGCCCGCCCTTCGGGGCAGGTACGGCGGGTTTCGGAGCCGATGCCCGCGGCTGGTCGATGCTGTCTCTGGATATCTCCCTGACAAATCTGGACACCGGGTGCGGCTCATATTCACCTCTGACCATTCTGGCATAGGCAGCTGTCATAATGAGCTCCTCTTTAGCCCTGGTGATTCCAACGTAACAGAGCCTTCTCTCCTCCTCGATCTCTTCATCAGGATTATCCGCCCTGATGGACATGCTGCTCGGAAAGAGCCCCTCCTCCATACCTGCCATGAAGACGACAGGGAATTCCAGCCCCTTTGCCGAGTGGAGTGTCATGAGAAGAACTCTGTCATCGCCGTCATCGACAGTATCTATATCAGCGATCAGAGCTACTTCCTCAAGAAAACCGGACAGGGTCGGATGTTCCGCTGTCTCACCGTAGGAGGCAGCTTTTGAGATAAGTTCGTCAAGGTTCTCAAGTCTCTCTCTGGACTCCTCTGTATCTTCCACCTCGAGTTCTTTGCGGTAACCTGTATCCTTCAGAATCTTTTTTATGAGTTCCTCAACAGTCAGCACACGGGCATCCTGCCGCAAATCGTTTATAAAGTCAGTAAAGATTCTGACTTTTTTGGCTGTCGCCGCGGACAGAGATGAGATATCGTTCGCGGACGATGCCGCGTCAAAGAAAGAACAGCCGGAGTCGAAGGCATATGTGCTGATCTTTGTAATCGTTGTCGCGCCGATTCCCCTCTTCGGCACATTGATGATGCGGGTCGAAGCAACGTCGTCGACAGCATTGTCGATGGTCTTCAGATAAGCAAGAACATCCTTGATCTCGCATCTGGAATAGAAATTCACTCCGCCGACCAGCTTGTAGGGCACATTGAGGAACAGGCATTTTTCTTCAAAGAGGCGGGACTGCGCGTTTGTCCGATAGAGGACCGCGAAGTCCTTATAGCTGCGCTCACCGCTTCGCACCCGTCTGCCAATCTCGGAGGCAACGAACTCTGCCTCCTCATACGCGCTCTCGAACCGGATAAAGCGCACACGACTGCCGGTCCCGTTCTCGGTCCAGAGGCGCTTGCTTTTGCGGCCGCGGTTGTTTCGAATGACTTCATTTGCACAATTCAGAATACTCTGGGTGGAACGATAGTTCTGCTCGAGCTTTATGACCCGAGATTCCGGAAAAACCTGCTCGAAATTCAGAATATTGCGAATGTTGGCTCCTCTGAACTTATAGATGCTCTGGTCGTCATCACCGACGACGCAGAGATTTTTATACTTGCCGGCAAGAAGGCTGACGAACCGGAACTGGGCAGTGTTCGTGTCCTGATACTCATCGACCATCATATAGCGGAAACGCTCGCGGTAAAGGTCAAGGATCTCCGGATGCTGCTCGAACAGAATGACCGTGTTCATGATGAGATCATCGAAATCCATCGCGTTATTTTCCCGAAGGCGCTTCTGGTACTCATCGTAGATGTCGGCGACCTGACCGGTCACGTAATCCCCTTTTGTCATCCTTGCGTACTCGTCCGGCCCAACCAGCTCATTTTTGGCGCTGGAAATCATTCCGAGGGCAGTGCGCTCCTTGAGGAATTTGGTGTCGATTCCTCTCCGTTTGAAAATATCTTTCATGACCGACAGCTGATCGTCGGTATCGTAAATTGTAAAAAATCGCGTGTAGCCAGCCTCCTCAGCGTGACGCCGCAGGATGCGGACGCAGCAAGAGTGGAATGTCATGACCCATATTTCCCTCGATTCGAAACCGATCATGTCGTCGACACGGCTTCTCATCTCATCAGCTGCCTTATTGGTAAAGGTTATCGCGAGAATGCTGTAGGGATCCACACCGCATACATTGATCAGGTACGCGATGCGGTGAACGAGGACCCGGGTCTTACCGGAACCGGCCCCGGCAAGGATAAGGACCGGACCTTCTGTTGCGAGGACCGCCTCCTGCTGCTCTTTATTTAAACGCGTAAGAATATCGTTCGTTTCCATTTTCTCTCCTGCAATTTTTATTCTTCATCACGCAATACTCACGACTTTGGCCGTGAGATACGCGCGCAAAGTGACATTCGCCTCCATCGTGAGTGCAATCTCGCGATAAAGAATAAACGTCTCCGGCTGACAGTATTGTATTAGTATATCATAAGAAGCCGTTTTCGAAAAACCCTTGTAACATAGTTTTGAAAACTGTATGATAGTAATGTAATCATCCACGTCACCAATTTTGGGGTACAACATATGGAAACATTTGAAAAAAGAGATCTGCTGAATATGATACAAGGCTTCAACACGATTGATTTCATCACGCCTGAGACTGTTCCCGACATTGATCTCTATATGGATCAGATCACAACATTCATGGACACTCAGCTTGCTTCCTGCAAACGCTATCCGGATGATAAGATCCTGACAAAGACGATGATCAATAATTACACCAAGAACGACCTGATTCCGCCGCCTGTAAAGAAAAAATACTCGAAGGAGCATCTGCTGCTCCTCATCTTCGTCTACTACATGAAGGACTTCCTCTCGATCAGCGATATCAAAGCATTGATTGAGCCTATGACAGACAGGTTTTTTCATCGAACGGATGAGGGTATCACGCTGCACGAAATATATCAGAGGATCAACGGGCTGGAAAAGGCGCAGATCAATCCTATTATCGAGGATCTGAATAATAACCTCAGCACAGCGCTGGATGCGTTTGCTGACGTCGATGAGGAGGACAGAGATTATCTGCAGACATTTGCGTTCATCTGCCTGCTCAGCATCGATGTATATGTCAAGAAGCAGCTGATTGAGCATCTGGCAGATGAGATTTCCGAGGAGCATGCCCCTAAAAAGAATAAAAAATAAAAAGTCCCCCCTGCCCGGTCAGCGGCAAGGGGGATGTTTTATTTACCTATACATTTTTTCTCTCTGCTTAGCCCTGTAAAAGAACCAGCCGAGAACACACAGTACACAGACTGTGAGAACCCATGCCCAAACAGGGACATCGTAGATATTGAAGCATCTGACGTTGATCCACATCTGATTGATCGCGTCATTTTTTTCGTTGTCGAAGTATACCATTATGGAAGACCTGGCCATCGCGTCCGCGCTCGGATACTGAGCGCCGAGCTGACGGTCAAGCTGCTCCGCAGGAGCTGTGATATAATAATCCTCATCTTCCGCATCGCCGCTGAAGAAATAGCCGAGAGGATACTCGACCACGTCTTCCTCATCCTCCTCGGCACCGTAGCACCAGTCGGCATACTCAAAGATGCGTTCGTCATCGCCGCCCGCAATGACCGATGTGTAACCTATGTAGTACATGTTACGGATCGCATTATCCGGACGCGAGCAGAAATTAATGAACGCTTCCGCAGCGTGCTGCTTGTCGGGATCACCCTCGACGCCGCATTTCAGCATGACCCAGCCGTCAAAATAAATATTCGTTGACTCCTCCGGGACCGCGAAATTGAGTATGAAATCATCCTCCTCCGCCTGATCCAGAGAGTAGACCGCATCACCTGACCACTGATAGTTGGCCACAACTTTTCCTGTGACCATATCGGATTTGCCCGAGTCTGTCTCAAAGGAATAGACATTGTCCTTCACGTCCTGAAGATAATCCTGGACTTTCTGAATCGTTTCCTCACTGACGTCATTCATTTCGCTCTCAAGGCGGACTGAATAATCGGGAGCTGACTTAAAATCATCGCTGATGAGCAGGTCTCTCTTAAGCGCGCCGACTGCGGCGAAATATGAATCGCGTACATTGTCCTTGATCGTCACCTGACGCTTGAATTTCGGATTGTCAAGAATCCTCCATGTCGCTGCTTCCTCTTTGGAGACCACTTCAGGATTATAGACAATGCCGGTGATGCCCCACATATAGCCTGCAGCGTATTTGCTCCAGGGTTCTCCTCCGATCTGATGGTTATCGAAGACATTCCTGATGTAAGGGGAGACACCGTTTACATAATAATTGTTTTCATCCGCCTCGTCAAAGAAGTCATCCGACAGGGGAACAAGCTTATCTTCCGCCATCAGCTTCATGAACATATACTCGGACGGGCATACGATGTCGTACACATCTCCCAACGTGATCATATTGTAGAGATCTTCGTTCGTGCCGAAGGTGGAATACTCCACGACGACCTCCTTACCGTAGGTCTCGTAATACCATTCTTCAAAGTCCTCGACCAGGGAGTTTTCACCGATGATGTCGCCGCTTTCGAGATCGATCGTCTCTTCCTCGTCCCAGTCGCCAAGGTCTATGTATTCTTCCCAGTTACATACTCGAAGAACTATTTTTTC
>JAFWIM010000257.1 GCA_017514845.1 Lachnospiraceae bacterium | reverse complement strand
CGGCTCCACCTACGTATGTCTGGACGGACCGGTCTTCAACTATGTCGATAGTAAAGACATGATCGATTAAGGGGGTACGGAAATGGCAAGAGATATAAATACAAAAAAGCTTAAGAAAAACGCGTTTCGCTACTCCAAAGTAAGAGGTGAGACAGCCAGCAGAATCCGTATTCCGGGCGGCGTGATCAATGCGAAGAGCATGGCCAAGATCGCTGAAGTTGCCGAGACTTACGGCAACGGCACGATCTTCGTGACCAACCGCCAGGGCGTCGAGCTCCCGGGCATCGCGCTTGAAGATATGCCGGCTGTCAACAAGGCCATCCAGTCGATCATCGATGACTCCGGCGTCAACCAGGAAGAGCGCGACAAAGGCTATCCGGCATCCGGAACAAGAAACGTGGTCGCATGTCCGGGGTCCAGGCTGTGTCCGTTCGGGTGCTATGACACGACGGAATTTGCACGCAAAATGGATAAGATGATCTTCCCGAACAACCTTCATGTAAAGATCGCTTTCACAGGTTGTTCAAATGACTGCGGCAAAGTCCGCATGGACGACTTCGGAATCATCGGAATGACCGAGCCTCAGTATGACCCGAACCGCTGCGTGGGCTGCGAGCAGTGCATCAAGTACTGCAACATCCGTTCCGTCGGAGCGCTGTCTCTGGTCAACGGCAAGGTCGTGCGCGACACAGACCTCTGCATCGGCTGCGGCGTCTGCGTTGCTTACTGCCCGACGAGAGCATGGACCAGAAGCAAAGAGCATTACTTCAGACTCGTTCTTCTCGGCAGAACAGGCAAGAAGAATCCGAGACTTGCTGAGGACTTCATCAAGTGGGCGGACGAGCAGAGCATCATGGACATCGTGAAGAATGCCTACGCGTATGTCGAGGAATACATCGATCCGAACGCTTATGAAGGCAAGGAGCATATCGGCTACATCGTCGACAGGACTGGATTTGATGAATTTTTCAAGTGGATCATGAAAGACGTCAAGCTCAACGACAAGGCTGAGGTCGCTCACCGCATCTACTGGGGTGGAAAGCATTACGACAGGAGTAACAATCTGAAGTGATAAGCCGGAAAGAATAACACGATAGGAGTAATCGTTTCATATGATAAAAACCACGACCCGCACGACTGACATTGTATTATGCGGAATGTTCGTTGCCCTTATGGCGGTCGGGGCATTTATAAAAATCATGTTACCCCTTGGCCTGTTTCAGGTCACATTTTCACTGCAGTTCTTTTTCGCGCTCCTGGCAGGATTTCTGCTGGGAGCCGAAAGAGGCTGTATGTCGGTGATTGTGTATCTGATTACAGGTCTTATCGGCATACCGATATTTGCCCATGGAGGCGGAATCGGGTATCTGCTGAAGCCGACATTTGGGTTCCTTATTGGATTTGCAGCGGCAGCGGCGGTCTGCGGATATGTTGCGAAAAAGATGGGGGCGTCGGGCTTTTGGACATATTTATTTGCAGCATTTTGCGGAGAAATGGTTTACTACGCGTGCGGACTCATTTATTATTTCTTTATGTTCAACTTTGTGGTCGGCAGAGATGTCGGCATAGGATTGGCCGAGCTCATGTCTGTGTGGTTCCTATCCACCGTCATACCGGATTTCGTGCTGTGCGTCATGGCAGCGATGGTGACGGTGAGGCTGAAGGTTGTGTTCGGCAGGTAAAGAGGTGTAATGAGTTATTTTCCGTTTTTTACAGATATTTCCGATAAAACATTTTTGATTATCGGCGGTGGCAATGTCGCCGCCGATAAAATTTTGCGCTTAAAGCGGTTTACTGATAGAATAATAGTAATCGCACCGGAGACTGAGATCGAGGGTGTGCGGGTCATCCGAAAAGAATATGACAGCGGAGACCTCGCGCTCGGTGACTATGTCGTGGCGGCAGTCGGGGTGCGGGATATCGATCGGCAGATCGCGAGGGACTGCCGTGCGGCAGGAATCCCGGTCAACGTCGTCGATGATATTGAATACTGTGATTTCATCTTTCCGTCGATCGTGAAGCGCGGCAAGCTCACGGTCGCGATCTCTACCTCGGGCAGTTCCCCCCTCTATGCGCGCATGCTCCGTCAGCAGCTTGAGGAGATGCTGCCGGAGAATATTGAGCAGGTGCTCGATGAGATGCAGGAGCTGAGGGAGCGGACGGCCGAAGAGGTGGCGGATCAGAAGGAGCGGGCTAGGATTTATAAGAAGGCGTTGCTTGATAAGTTGACTTGAATTTTGCTCGGCGTTTATGCGCTGTTAATGAGCACCCCCCGTTCGGTGTGGCAGATTCTATGGACGTTGCACTTTGCTGCTACGTTGCATAGATAAATGAATTTTCATCTATGAAAGTTTAAATCAATGAGACATATAACAATTGCGGGACGCGGGTCAAAACTGGCCATGGTCCAGAATGAAATTGTAAAAGGGATACTTGAAAATGAGGGCTACGAGGTCTCTATCCTTACCGTCTCCACGAAAGGCGATCGGGATAAGAAGACAGCGGTGACAAAGCTCGGCGGCAATGGGCCATTTGTCAGAGACGTCGAGCAGGCGCTTCTTGTCGGCAAGGCGGATGTTGCGGTCCACTGCGTGAAGGACCTGCCCTATGACGGGGCGGCCGGTCTCGTAATCGCGGGCATTCTGGATGAGGCTGACCCGGGGGATGTGCTTCTGATGAAGAAGGGCTTGATGAGTAGTTTAAGATCGACCAGGTATTTTCATTTAGTAGAAGGTGAAACCGAAAAACGACTTCTACAATCCGATTGTTCCGGATCAACAAGCATAAATACTGAAAACAGTGCCGAAAAAAAGTGTTACGAAGAAAACATAAAGGGTCAAGAGCTTATTATAGGCACCGGCAGCCCCAGACGGCGAGTGCAGCTCATGCGTCTCTTTTCAAATATCACCTGCGCCGACATCCGCGGCAATATCACCACCCGAATGGATAAGCTTAGGGGCGGCCAGTACGACGGAATCGTCCTGGCAAGGGCAGGGCTTGACCGGATCGGGGCGAGGCTTTCGGAGTTCGACGTGGTTGCATTTGCACCTCATGAAATGATACCCGCAGTCGGGCAAGGCCTATTGGCTGTGCAGTGCAGGGAAGAGGATGCGGAGATGCGGGACCTGCTCTATGAGCTGTCCCCGGCCAAGGCCTATCTGCGATTTATGATTGAAAGAGAAATTTTCTGCCGATACCGGCTGAATTGCCGGGACGCGGTGGGTGTATATGCAGACATTGACGAAGCAGAGCTGAAAGCGGACGTATTGTTATTGGCAGAACCAATGTGAGAATCATCATGAGAAAAAAAGCATATATAATCGGAGCCGGACCTTCCGCAGAGCTCATCACCGCGGAGGGTCTTGCCATTTTAAAAAGAGCCGACGTGATTATCTATGACCGGCTGCTCGACGAGAAGCTTCTGCTGGAAGCCCGAGACGACGCGATATTGGTGCCGGTGGGCAAGAGGTACCACAGACATTTGAAATCCCAGGAGGAGATAAACTCTCTTCTGGTGGAGTATGCAAATGTCCACCCCCTCGTCGTCCGCCTTAAGGGCGGCGATCCCTTTGTGTTCGGCAGGGGAGGGGAGGAAGTCGAAGCCCTCACGGAGGCAGGCATTGACGCGGAGGTGATTCCGGGTGTCAGCACAGCGGTGGCAGCGGCCGAGATTCTAGGAATCCCGGTCACCCACAGAGGAAGTGCCTCTTCGTTTACGGTAGTCACCGGCCATGGAGCGCAGGAGACCGCTGAGGATTTTTCTGATTTGGTACGGTTGAAGGGCACGCTCGTGTTTATGATGGCGTGGCACAAAATCACTGACATTGCGGAAGGACTCATGGCGGCAGGCAAATCTGCGGACACGCCCTGCGCAATCGTCTCGAGCGTCAAGAGACCCGGGCAGAAGAGGGTGACGGATGAGTTGGGGAACATTTGCAAAAGAGTCGGCGAGACGATGTCACCGGCAGTCTTCATCGTCGGCGATGTTGCAAAGCTCGATTTCTCTTTGAAAGATAAGGGCAGGCTTTGCGGAAAGAATTATCTTGTCGTCGGGACCAAGGGGTTCGTTAGGAAAATGTGCGGGCTGCTGACGGATGCGGGAGCGCACACGGCACCGCTTGTCAGTCTCGTTGTTCGCACTCATGCTGAGAATATCCCTGAGGATTTTTCGGATGTGGGCTGGCTTGTTTTTACCAGCGCGAACGGAGTGAAGATCTTCTTCGAGGAGCTTGCTTCGCGCAGGATGGATGTGAGAAGTCTGGCTCATGTGAAAGTAGCATGTATCGGGGAGGCGACGGCGGAGGAGTTGGCTGGACATGGGGTATTTGCGGATCTGGTGCCGAGGCAATATACATCGAAGGCGCTGGGGGAGGCGCTGATTGATGTGTATCGGGGTGAGGATGGAAAGATCCTTATGCTCAGAGCCGCGGAGGCAAGCCCCGTACTTGGTCAAATGCTGAGAGAGCATGGAATAGACTGTGAGGAAAGAGCTATTTACAGTCTTGAAAGAGGGACGATTATACCTGAACTAAGAGAGTATCCCTTCGATGCAATCATATTTGCAAGCGCAGGCGGAGTGAGGGCATTTTATGAGATGCTGAACGATGCAGGCGAGTGGGACGCCGTGTCGGATGTGCAGGCGGTGTGCATTGGGGAGAGTACTGCATCGGCATGGAGAAAGCTGACCGGGAAGGAGCCGGTCGTGGCGAAAGTGAGTACGGCAGAGGGGATAGTTGACGTACTGGGATGAATTTTTTGCATTCAGTAGATTAGAGCTGATTATATAGAACGCGACTGCCCACCACCCGGACAGCCATAAAGCCTCGTTTCATTTCTTAAATCAGCTCCTTGAACAATTCTATAAGATACTTTTCAGCCTTCGAGACATAAGTCCCTTTCTTATAAGCAATCGCCCTCATCCATGACTGATGGGGTTCCGGCAGAAAATAGACAATACCGTCTGTCGGCGTAGCGTACGACTGGGGCAGGAAAGCAATTCCCAGCCCGTTCCTCACCATATTGAACTGGGTGATGGAAGAGCCGGTCTCGATCAGAATATTCGGACTGATGTTATGTGTATTAAGAATATAATCGATCATTGATCGAATGTTAGTATTCTTCGATGCCAGAATGTACTGCTCATCTGCAAGGAGTGACATGTCGATCGATGGGAGCTCGTCCTCGCTCTCACGAGCCAGGTAGGCCAGAGGATGTGAGGCGGGCATTGCCAGAATGAGGTATTCACGCGCGAGATCGATATAGTCCAGTCGGCTCTCCTTTATATTGTGCTCGGAATAGGTGATGAGGCCGTATGTAACTTCCTGCTTGAGGAGCAGCTGCATAATTCTCGGAACTCTGGCCTCGTAAGTCCGGAAAGTGAATTTGGGATACTTCTCACGAAAGGCAGAATAGACATCCGCGAAGAAGATCGCGCCTTTTTCCGGTGTAAAGGCAATCGAAATCTCGCCCGCATCGTTCCGTGCGATGTCCTGAATGATTTTGTATGTGTCATCCTTCATCTTCAGCATCTCGCGTGCGGTCATTATATATGCATTTCCCGCCGGAGTCAGTTCCAGCGAGTGGTATTTTCTTTCAAATAACGGCGTGCCAAGCTCCTTTTCGAGCCGAAGCAGCTGCTGATTCAGGGCAGACTGGGTGAGATATTTTCGCTCGGCTGCCCTTGCTATGTTTTTCTCCTCTGCGATTGCAATTATATTCTCAAGCTGTGATAGATCCATATAATTACCCTTCCGTATATAATGTGAAAAGTCCCTATACTCCGTGGACAAAGCACTGACAGCAATGGTTTTAGCTGACTCCGACGTATTGTGAGCCCATCACTACGCTAAATAGACTCAAATATATTAAGTGATATCAGCCCCTTACTGCGCAATATAGACTTAATTATATTAAGTTATAATATTAAATACTCTAATTTGTGCTAAGTTAATTACTATTTTATAATAAAGACAACTTGAAGACAAGCTCAATTCTTATTCACTTATTAAGGAGGAAAAACATGAAGAAGAGAATTGCACTGGGACTTGCAGCACTTATGACAGTATGTTCCATGATGGGATGCGGCTCATCATCCTCATCAGGCAGCGCAGCACCGGCAGGCGGCGCAGACACAGCTGAATCCGGCGCAGCAGCAACAGCAGATGTTGCAGCGGCAGCACTTCCGAAGAACATCACAGTTCAGGTACCGGCTAAGGCAGGCGGCGGTACAGACGTTATGGCAAGAGCACTCACACAGCAGATCACAGCCGACACCGGCTCCAACATGACGGTTGTCAACAACATGGACGGCAACGGCGTCGTAGCGATGGAGACAGTTCGCAACGCAAAGGGCGACGGTTCCACTATCCTTCAGTACCACACATCCATGCTGATCGCGACAGCTACAGGCGTTTATGATCATGACATTCTTGACGACTTCACAGTCATCGGCATTGCACAGGGCACAGAAAAGGCTCAGTACTGCCTCGTAACAAACGGCGAGTCTGATCTGGACACACTTGACAAGTTCATCGAGTACGGCAAGAACAATGAAGTCAAGATCGGCGTTCAGACAGGCGGCTCCATGCACATCGTTTCCGGTCTGATGGCTAAGGCTACAGGAATCCAGGCTAAATTCGTTGAAGCCGGTTCCGACACAGAGAAGCTTACAGCTCTCGTAGGCAATACAATTGATGCTTGCATCGTCAACGTAAACCAGGCAGCTCAGTACGTCGAGTCCGGCAAGGCTCACGGTCTCGCAGTTGTAACTAACGGCGAAGAAGGCGCAAAGTCAACGGTCCTTCCGGATCTTCCGTCTTTCGACGAGCTTGGCTATGATGTAAACTTCACGACTCTTACAATCATCGCAGGCCCGAAGGATATGGATGCGGGCGTTGCAAAGGGTCTGTATGATGCATTTGCAGCAGCTGCACAGGCTGACGCAGTAAATGAAGTTCTTGAGCCGGCCGGCATGGCTATGGTCTTCTATGATCAGGAAGAAGGCATCAAGCAGCTCGAAGCTCAGAAAGAAATGATCAACAGCCTTGTTGATGAGCTTGGTCTTGCACAGTAATATAGGCAGCTCTTCAATAAGCTCCGGCTTTTCACTGAATATACTATGCGCGGGGCGTTGACCTGAAAGTAAGCAAGCTGGCGCTTTCAAGAATCCCTCGCAGGGTCTCGCGAGCGGGACCTGAATTGACTGGATCGTTACTACATAAGATTTAATTAGGAGGCGGGTGGCAACATCCGCCTCCGGAGGTAAAAAGATGAAATTATCACGTGATCAGATTGTCGGCGCACTGATCGTTATCCTCGGTGTGTTCGTATTTGTCATGATTAGTTCTTATAAGGTTCCGTTTTCATTGGCGTACCCGGGACCGAAAGCCCTGCCCGGCCTGGCAGCCATCGGCTTCATCATCTGCGGCGCAGGCATCTTTATTGAAGGGATGAAGAAGAAAGAAGAGGAGCAGGCCTATATGGTAAAAGAAGGCTGGATCCGTCTGGGCATCAATCTTCTCGCCCTTATGGCTTATGTACTTGCAATGAAATATGTAGGTTATTTCATCGCAACCCCGGTTTTCCTGTTCGGTCTCTGCACATGGTATGCAAAGGGATATGAGACAAAGCTCTGGCAGCGCATTCTTTTCGCGGCGGCTGTCACAGCTGTCATCTACCTGGTATACGTAATGGCCTTCGGCTATCAGCTTCCGGCCGGTGAGCTTTTCGGTTAAAGGAGGGG
>JAFWIM010000256.1 GCA_017514845.1 Lachnospiraceae bacterium | reverse complement strand
TATTACAGGTCGAATGACAGACACAGAAAGATATGAAGCTATTACGATTGACTGAATGAAATGTAAAGTCACACATACCGACCATAATTATTTCAAGTCTCGCGAGCGGGATATGATATAATTATGGTCGGAATTTTTTTTATTGGAGGATGAATAATGTCAAGAAAACAGCGTTTTCTATGGCAGACAATGACAGCAGGCGTCTGCTACTACCCGGAGCATTGGCCAAAGGAACTGTGGAGATCTGATTTGGAACGGATCAAGGCTGCCGGACTTTCCGTCATACGCATCGGAGAGTTTTGCTGGAGCATTTTTGAACCTTCAGAAAGGGTTTTCTGCTTTGAGCTGTTTGACGAATTTATGCAGCTTTGTGTCGAGACAGGGATGAATGTCATTCTGGGAACGCCCACCGCGACGCCCCCTGCATGGCTCACCGAGAAATACCCGGAAACGCTGAACTGCAACCGTGAGGGTACGCCTTACCGACATGGGTGCAGACGGCATTACAACTATAATTCTCCCGTCTATCAGAAATTCTGCGCGAGAATTGTGGAAAAAATGGCAAGGCGGTACGGACAGTACCCCTGCGTGGTGGGCTGGCAGATCGACAATGAGATCAACTGCGAGACGGATGAGTTCCACTCTCAGGCGGACCAGGTCGCTTTCCGGCGCTTTCTGCAGGAGAAGTATGTCACATTGGATGCTCTGAATCAGGCGTGGGGAACGGTAGTATGGAGCCAGACGTATACTGACTGGAACCAGATTTTCACGCCCCGCCCGGTGCTGAATGACGGATATAACCCATCCTATCTGCTGGACTATTACCGGTTCGTGTCTGACAGTGCCTGCCGCTTTGCCGGGATGCAGGCGGATATTTTGCGGCGATATAAGAAACCGGGAGATTTCATAACCACCAACGGGTTGTTCAATCATCTTGATAACCACAGAATGGCAGAGGAGAGCCTTGACGTTTACTGCTACGATTCATACCCCAGTTTTGCCTTCGGTCTTGACCGCGCTCCTAAGACAGAAACAGACCTGAACGATCGTAAATGGACTCGTAACCTCACCGAAACTCGCTCTGTCTGTCCTCATTTTGGCATAATGGAGCAGCAGTCCGGCGCTAACGGATGGACGAACCGAATGGAGGGTCCCGCGCCGAGGCCGGGGCAGCTGACCCTTTGGGCTATGCAGAGCGTTGCCCAGGGAGCCGATTTCGTCTCCTTTTTCCGGTGGCGGACCGCCTGCTTCGGTACTGAGATCTATTGGCACGGTATTCTGGACTACGACAATCGGGACAATCGGAAGCTGGCGGAGGTGAAGGACTTCTGTGATAAACTCAGGACGCTTGACCCTGTTTGCGGGGCGGACAATGTTGCCGCATTTGCCCTGATCAAGGACTATGACAACCAGTGGGATATGGACGTGGATGTATGGCATCGCCGGGTGCAGTCTGTCAGTGAAAAGGAGATATTTGCCGCATCAGAGCTGAACCACTCACCGTATAACATTGTCTATCTGAAAGACGAGACGGACCTTGCGGAACTGTCCGCTTATCCGGTTGCCATTTACCCGCATCCGGTCATGCTCAGCGAAAAGCGCGCGGCGCTTCTTGAGCAATATGTGGCCGGGGGCGGAACTCTCATCGTGGGCTGCCGCAGCGGCTATAAGGATTTGAGCGGTAAATGTGTGATGCTGCCCCAACCGGGACTGCTTCAGGAGCTGACAGGCACCGATGTCCGTGATTTCACGTTCACAAGCCCAAATGAGGAGGAGAGCTTTGCGCTCTGGGATGAGAATCGTTTGGAAACACCGGTATTCAACGACATTCTCACACCTCTCGAGGGGACAGAGGTGCTGGCAGTTTATCAGACCAGCTACTATAGCGGTCAGGCGGCTCTGACCCGAAGAACATATGAGAAAGGGCAGGTGCTCCATCTGGGCAGCACATTTACCAGAGACAGCGTGAAGCGGCTGCTGGCATTTGCAGGCGTGCTGGAACCCTTCCGGGAGTGGATCGATGCCCCGGAGGGTGTGGAAGCGGTGATGCGGGAGCGTGACGGAAGAAGATTCCTGTTCGTTCTCAATTTTCAGAAGGAGCCGCAGCCGATTACTCTGCACTCTGATGCGGTGCTGCTCTACACAGGTGAGACAAGGCGGGGCACTATTGTGATGTCGCCTTTTGAGACGGCGGTGTATGAGCTGATTTGAGAAAGAACTGCGGGGATATTACTTCCTTTTTTGATTTTCTGCAGCCGCACTTGTAGTAGAATGCAGGCTGAGCCACTTTTGTATTATTGGGTTTGGTTTTGCACGGCTGGTTAGAGGATGGAGGCAGCAAAATCTTAATGAAATCCAAAATTTGTTGCCTTTCAAGATTCATGGGAGAAGAGCCCAATGACGAAAGGCAGCAAAAAGCCCAAGAAATTCAAAAATCGATGCCTTTCAAGAATTGAAGGATAAGAGCCCCAGGATGGAGGCAGCAAAATCTTAATGAAATCCCAAATTTGTTGCCTTTGAATATGAGTATAAAACGGAGTATGAGCCAACATTAATTGCTCAAATTTAAGCAACAGATAAATAACCTCACGGTAAAGGGCTTAGGCCGATTGTCGGGAGGTTATTTTGTCCTTTTTCAGACAAGGGTTGCCATAACATCTTTTGTCGCGATTATATCCGCGCCGAGTCCAAGCACGTCTTTGATGATCACATCCCCTGCGGAGACTGGAGCTGCTACTGTTACCTTTCGCACCTCTTTCATCACGTCAAAGATCCGCTCCTTTGGGATCGGAGCGTTTGTCCGGACGCTTGCGAGCGGCAGCTCGCCGCCTGTCACAAGCACGGAGCTAGCGATTGTCCGCATCGGAGATTCCATTTCCTGGACTGCGTAGTCCCTGCCCCTCGGGCAGAGATTTCCCCTGACGGAAGTCACAGATGTTTTCCCGTCGCCATTTTTCTCAAAATCAATATTCAATGTGCATCCGTTCGGACACACGATACAAGTTATTTCACGATTCATACGGACACCTCATTTCTATCCGGGGCAAGTCAATGTCTGCGCCTTTCACTCCCAGGCTGAGAGCGTGGGATTCGGATCAGCATCTTTGCGACCTTCCGGTTCACTCTGCAGAAACTATAAGTTCCGAGACATCTGTCAGATATTTCGCTTTCACAGTGAACTGTATCATCTCGGCGGGAAGAGCTTTTCTAACTTTCCTGCGTGCGATCTCCCGGTCGCCGTCCATTACGCGAATGACTGCATTCTCTATGGGTTTTCTGACTCGCAGTGAAAGCTGGAAATCGCGGGCTCCGGTGATCTTCTGCGGGATCGTGTGGCCGACATTTGCACCGCATCTGATCGGAATATTGCAGGCAGGGAGAGAGCCTTCCTGCACATAGGCAGCCGCTCCGTCCGCCAGAGCCTCTGCCTCAAGGGACACAAAATCGACCAGGTCATGCACGTGCAGCACGTTTCCCGCGGCGAAGAGGCCGGGCACGCTTGTCTGACAGAACTCGTCGACGACGGGCCCTTTTGTGTGGTCATCCATAACGGCTCCCGCGCCGATTGTCAGCTCATTTTCCGGGATGAGTCCGACGGACAGGATCAGGGTATCGCACGGATATTCCTTCTCGGTGCCGGGGATAGGCTGCAAATGTTCATCCACCTCTGAAATCGTCACACTTTCGAGGCGGTCTGTCCCTTTTATGTCGCTGACCGTATGGCTGAGGGACAGAGGGATGTCATAATCATGGAGGCACTGCTCGATATTCCTCGGCAGCCCGCTCGGTATCGGCATGACTTCAAACACGCCGATGACATGCGCCCCTTCAAGAGTAAGGCGGCGGGCCATGATCATGCCTATGTCGCCGGAGCCCAGAATGACGATCTCCCTGCCCGGCATGCGGTTGTGCAGGTTGATGTAGGACTGGGCAACGCCGGCCGTGAGTATGCCTGCAGGTCGTGTGCCGGGGATTGCCAGAGCGCCGCGGGTGCGCTCGCGGCAGCCCATCGCAAGTATCACCGCTTTGGCCTGCACTTCAATGAGACCGTCTGCGTGGGCTGCAATCACCAGTTTTTCCGGAGTCACATTGATAACGGTTGTATCTGTAATATAGGGAATATTTCGTTTTAGTGTCTCATCGATGAAGCGCTTTGCGTATTCGGGACCGCTGAGTGTCTCGCCGAAGCGGGTCAGACCAAATCCGTCATGGATGCACTGCCTCAGGATGCCGCCGAGCTTTGATTCGCGCTCCAGAATGAGAATGTCTTTTACTCCCTTGGCGTAGAGGCGGACAGCTGCCGCGAGACCTGCGGGACCGCCTCCCACGATAACGACGTCTTTCTGCATTTTCCTTTCAGTCATGTCATTCCACCTCTCTCACCCGGCCCGCAAAGAACCAGCCGTTCTCTCTCTGATATCGTATGTCTTCGGGCTTTAATCCGAGCTCCTGTTCGAGAAGTTCAGTGATCCGCATCTGGCAGTATCCG
>JAFWIM010000001.1 GCA_017514845.1 Lachnospiraceae bacterium | reverse complement strand
TGCCTCCGCCGAAGACCCGATGAAACCGACCAGGCTCAAAGGCAGCAATCGCGCCTCAGAAGCAGGATTTTGCTGCCTCCGCCGAAGACCCGATGAAACCGACCAGGCTCAAAGGCAGCTAAAATCCTGCATTCAGGATAAATAGCTGCCTTTAGTCCACGAAAGTTTACATAAGCTTGACAAATCCCATTTTTACTCGCTCACATTATAAATCAAGCCATTCACTTCTACATAATCAATCTTAGATGGGTCGATCAGGCGATTGAACAGGAGCATGATCTCTGTCTGAGCCGCGCCGCAGCCCCCGCACATGTATGCGGTGTTGTCGACATTGCCATCTCTGTCGTAGACCTGATAGGATGAGCCATCGGTGTAATGAATAGACATTGTATTCAGGTGGATGGGGTCATAAGCCTCAAGATTCGTGAGACCAAGACCTTTTCCCATGTCAATACTGAGGCTGATCGGTGACAGGTCGAGAACACCACCTGCTTCGGATGTAAATGAAACCAGATCAAGCGTGTGCTCAGCAGGAATCGCGACCTGCGCTTCGTGAATCTTTGATTTGTCGGTGTTGCCGTCAAGCGATTCGTCCATATGGGAACCGTCAAGCGGCTCATTCATATAGATATCGACAAGCGGTTCGTCCGCATATGTGATGTCAAGCGTCGGTGACTTGCCGTCAGCCAGAGGTCCGTCAAATACGAAAAGCCCGTAATAATAGCAATGCAGGCAGGTCTCAGTGCTCTTTTCGAGATCGACGTAGATGTTCTCAGCAGTGCCGTCAACCATGAAATGGAAGGTCGATTCTTCTGACATAAAGGCACCTTTCGCTTCATTGTCGAGTTCGCTGTAATTGAGCGCTGTAACTCCGGTCTCACACTCGAGGGTGAACTCCATCACAATGGCATTCTCATCACGTACCGCGGAGTTAATGGTCAGCGTGTGGTCATTGATCTGCACCTCGACCGGTTCAGAGCTTATATTGCTGCCGATCAGGGCTTCTGCCATCTCCTCGTCGATGGGGACGTATTCTCGCTCGGGATATGTCACCGTGAGCTGCCCACCCTTGCCATCGTCCAGAACTTCCTCGTGGGCTGAGACGCTCTGCCGTCCGGCATTTCCGAATGCATTCTGGTAGAAGTCCGCATGTGTCACCGCGGCGTAGACAACTACCGGGAGCACAATGCATGCGGCTGCCGCTGCAACAGCCTGCATAAAGTAGCGGCGGGGTGCCTTCTTTTTGCTGTGTGCTCTGATGACCTTTCTCTTTTCTCTCTGATACTGCTCGGAAAAAACATGGTCCTCCGAAATGGCGTCAAACTCTTCTATACTCCAGTCGGGAAATTGTTCATTCTCGTATGATCTTAAATTCTTTTCCATGTCACTGGTCTCCTTTTATTATATCTTTTACTGGTAAATGCGAAACGCTGTGCAATCTCGTGTTTGTCGGTATTTTTTGGCATATGCAGAACACCGCGCAATCTTACAATTGTCTGTATTTATTCCGGCTAAAAGCGAAACGCTGCGCAACCCCGCAGCTGCCCTGACTTTTATTCAATCCGCTCCCGCAGCATCCGCAGCCCCCGCTCTTTTCTTTTGCGGACGGCACTTTGGCTGATGCCGAGCTCACTTGCTATTTCTTCGGCCGAAAGCTCTCTGACATAGCTGCAGTAAAGCACATCCCGATATACTTGCGGCAAATGCTGCAGCATCGACTCTAAATCACCCGTCTCGAACGTGAACGCATCCTCCTGCCCGGAAGACCGCAGAGCGGAAGGGTCATCCACCAGAGTCTGCCGCTCTGTCTCCCTGCTGTTTTTTCGATACAGGTCAATGGCTGCAGAGCGGGTAACTTGTATGATGAGGCGCTTGGTCGCATTTGCAGCGGGGTCCTCGATTGAATACTGCCGTTCCAGCAGGCGGACAAATGCATCCATCACCGCGTCCTCAGCCTGATAACTGTCGTGCAGGATTGCGTATGCAATGTAGTACATTTTCTGTTCGTACATATTAAAGACCGAAATGATATCGCTGATACCATCCTTTCCTGTCTTCACTGTGTTCACCTCGTCTTTATTATGGAGTAGTAAATCGCGATCTGTATAATATAACGCTAATGAGGGATCCTGTGTGACAATTATTCATTACAGTTTTTTTCATTGCGCAATACTTGTGACTTTTAGTTGTCACAAAGGACAACGTTCATGATATCATTAAGGCACTTAGAAAGAGAAAAGAAAACTAACTGGATACCATGCCGAAAGAGCCACAACCCCGCACCATGTGGAGGTCCGTTATGAAAGCTGTAAACTTGTACCTGCTTACAAGGCAGGTCGCCCCGGATATACTGAGCGAGTTTGAATACGCTCTGTCCGGGCGGGACAAATCTATCAAATGCAGGCCCGAAGAAATTGACATGATCAGCAGCATCGTTGATCAGTTCTTTCTGTGCGGCGCGGCACCCCATGCCTATGACGGCTGGTTCTACGCTTTTACGATCCCGCAGATCGGAAAAGAATTTGATCTCCTGAGGATCAGTGAGGACAGGGTCATCAACATTGAGCTGAAAAGCCAGCCGGTCGAGCTTCGGAGAGTGGAAAAGCAGCTGTATCAGAATCGATATTATCTGGGCCATCTGAATAAAAAGATATACAGCTTCACGCTGATTCGTGACTATGGTTCCATGCGGGTACTGACCTACGAAAACGGGCTCAGGTACAGCTCGTTCGAAGAAATCATCAGCAGAATCGGAGAGAATTACCGTGAGAGTGGGATTGAGGAGCTGTTTGATCCATGTTTTTACCTCGTCTCGCCGATCAACACGCCGGACCGGTTTCTTGAAAAGGAGTATTTTCTGAATAATCAGCAGACGTCGATAAGAAAGAGCATCATGGAAGCGGATCCGGAGAGGCGGCTCTTCGGCATCAGAGGCTCGGCCGGTACGGGAAAGACGCTGCTGCTGTATGATATTGCATTTGCATACGGGGAGACCAGGCCGACCTGCATTGTGCACAGCGGGATACTCTCGGAAGGTCACCAGTATCTGAAGGAGCATGCGGACCGGGTAGACCTGCTCCCGGCGAAGACGGTCGACAGGCAGACGCTCGAGAAATATGAGGTCATCTGTGTGGATGAGACGCAGCGCCTTTACGCGTCTGTCCTGGATGCCATCCTGGAGGTGGCGGAGCAGGGGGCGAAGCGGTGTGTATTTGCATATGATTTCTCACAGGCCCTCTCGAAGTCGGAGATTCGCCGGAACAATCCGGAGCGGCTGAATCGGATAGAGGGGTTTGAGGAGTTCAGGCTCAAAGACCGAGTGCGCACGAACAATGAGATCAATTCGTTTATACGGAACATGCTGCGGCTGTACGACCGCCCGAAGAGGAAGATGTTGTACGAGGATGTGGACGTGCTGTGTGCCAATGACACCCATGAAGCCGATCTTATCCTCCGCCTTTACATGTCCAGAGGGTATCAGCTTATCACGCTGTTTCCTGCAAATGTGAATGAGGACGGTTCCGCTGTCACTCCGGGAGAATTTGACGCGACGAATTACGAGGATGCGACGAGCTCCCGCGAGGTCATCGGGCAGGAGGACGACAAGGTA
>JAFWIM010000255.1 GCA_017514845.1 Lachnospiraceae bacterium | reverse complement strand
GGGATGCCCGGGCGGCTGCATCAACGGCGGCGGTCAGTCCATCATCTCCGGCCGCAAGAAAGCGCGCATCGGCGACGAGTACAAGGTATGGCGTATGGAGACCCTCTATGAGGAAGACAAGATGATGCCGAAGAGAGTATCTATGGACAATGCTCAGATGCAGGATATGTACACTGAGTTCTTTGGAGAGCCGGGCAGCGAGCTCGCTGAGAAGCTTCTGCACACGACCTATACTCCCAAGAAGAAATTTGAAATTCTGTAATACTGCATCATAAAAAGAGAGACCGCTCCCCCGTCCGGGGAGCGGTTTTTTCACGTGCGAAAAGCTGGCCGGGGAATTTTTGAGCCTGCCGGATTAGTCGCAAACCAGAGTGCCGGAAAATATTTGCGCATCATGCTCTACAATAAAGAATTTTATCTGAAAATCTGATATGATAATAGAGTAAGCTCATTTCAGGCGGTATTTACAGTTCACGCTCCGCCGCAGGCATTTCTTATGTGGACATGGTGTCGAAAGATGAAAGATTTAGCAGAAAAGTTCAAAAAAGGATGGTGGCACTGGGGAATCTATGCATTAAAGATAGCTCTGGGCAGCTCAGTGGCGATTTTTATTGCACATTTGATCGGACTTCAGTTCGCGACACAGGCAGGCGTCATATGTGTGTTCTCCATGCTGGCGACAACCAAGGATACGATCAAGATATCGTTTGTTCGAATCGTCAGTTATGTAGTGACGGCGGTCGCAGCGGCGATTGCGTTCTATTTCTTTAAAAGTGAATGGCTCGCATATGGTGTTTACATTTTTATTACCCTTTTCTTTGCCGAGATGATGGGTTGGCAGGCGGCGCTTGCCGCAAATGTCGTCGCCGGCACTCACTTCTTCAGTATTGACGTCTTTACATTCGGTGTTGTTGTCAACGAATTCTATATCATCTGTCTTGGCCAGCTGGTCGCATTGATTCTCAACACAATGCGCAATACGGATGAACTGGAAGTTCAGCTTCGGACCGCAATACGTGACATTCAGGGAAAAATGCAGGGGCTGCTCCTCGATACAATCGACTACATTGAGTCAGACGGACAGAATAAGCAGGTGTGGCCGGCCCTCAAAGATACAATGGATCGTCTTGACTACTATATTTTGAAATCCGCTGAATTCGAGGGTAATAAGTTCGAGGGTGATGCCGGCTACTATCTGCGGTATTTCGAGATGAGAAAGAGCCAGCTCATGGTCATCCGCAACCTTCACGGCGAGCTTCGAAGAATGAAGGAGATGCCGACGCAGGCTCAGATCATCGCGACTTATATTGCCTACATGAGCGAGTATGTAACTGAACTCAATGTGCCGACTAAGCAGCTCGAATACATGGCTGAAATATTCAAACAGATGGAGAATGAGCCGCTTCCGGTGACCCGCAGTGAATTTGAGAACCGCGCATGTCTATACCATGTCCTCATGGATCTTGAGGATTTCCTGATCATAAAGAAAAGGTATCTCGAGAAGGAAGAAAAGTTCAAAAAGAATCTCAAAGAGATTGAAGAGTGGAGAAAGAATATTGAAGACTTCCATGATTAATGAATGTCAATAATAAATACATTTGGGAGGAGATAAGTTATGGCAGTGAAAAATACAGTCGGACCTCTTATTAAAGAAGCGAGAACAAAGGCAAAGCTCACGCAGGAGCAGCTGGCGTCAAAGATCGACGGCCTTACAGCGTCGGATGTCGGCAAGGCCGAGCGCGGGGAGAAGATGCTTACCCAGGATATACTGAAGCAGATCGCGAAGACAACGGGGGTGACACAGAAATCGCTGCTCGATGCGGCCAGGGAATCCGGCGGGGCTGCTCAGGCGGCGGGGACTTCCACAACTTCATCTGCAGGAAAGACTTCAGGGAAGATCTCTTCATCCGGAAAGACTTCCCAGTCCGGAAAAACAACGACGGGAAAGACGTCGTCAACAGGCAAAACGTCATCTACGGGCAAGACGACAGGAAAGGCCGGCATGGAGCTCACAAGCACCGAGAGAAAGCTGGTCGAATTATACCGCGCGGCAGATTCCGATAAGAAAAAAGTTGTCATGAGTCTCCTGAAGGGCGAGACCCAGACGACCAATGAAATACTCACGTCCCTACTCGACGGTTCAAAGAAGCCGGATGAGATCGTGTCTTCGCTTATTGGAAATTTTGTAGAGGGATTCGCAAATAAAAAATAAAGAAGTACTCCAGTCGTAAACTGTAGATTCGCAGTTACATCAGACTAAGGGGCTGTCTCATTCAGGTGCATCGCCGCTATACATGGCAGACGTTTACAAATAGCGTCTGCCATGTATAGTGACGACACGGACGAATGCGATAGCCCCATTTGTGTTCACATGCGTTTTGCGCGGAATATAACAAGTGATGGTTGTCGAAACAGCACAAAAACAGGTCGCTGTTTTTTTACAAAATGCTGATTTTGACTGCTCATGAGCAAGATTTACTTGCCCGGAACCGTTTCCGGTGATATATTGTACTCAGGTCCGGAAACGTTACCGAAACCGGTACCGAAAACGTTTCCAAGCAGCACTAAACATCATGAAAAGCTATTTAAGGGAGGTATATTTCATGAAGAAAAAAGTATTAAGTATGGCAATCTGTACAGCAATGGTGGCCGGCTTGCTCGCAGCATGCGGCGGATCATCCTCGGGCTCATCAGCGGCTCCGGCAGCGACAGACTCCGGCGCGGCAGCACCGGCGGCAACGGCAGACGCCGGCAGCGGACGCGTATATGTCCTGAACCAGAAACCCGAATCGGCTGACGCATGGACAGCGATTGCTAAGACGTACACAGAGCAGACAGGTGTTCCGGTAGAAGTCAAGACAGCCGCTGCAGGAACATACGCAACAGAGCTTCAGTCCGAGATGGCAAAGAGCGAAGCACCGACGATCTTCAACGTAGGCAACACATCTTCCGCACAGACATGGAACGATTACACATACGATCTCAAGGATTCGTCGATCTATGAGCATCTTTCCGACAAGTCCCTCTGCATCGAATATGACGGCAAGATCGCTTCCGTAGCTAACTGCTATGAGTGCTACGGCATCATCTACAACAAGACAATCGTAGAAGACTACTGCACAATGGACGGCGCAGTTATCTCTTCTCCGGACGATATCAAGGATCTTGATACTCTGATCAAAGTCGCTGAGGACATCAACAGCAAGGTTGACGAGATCAATGAGGAGTTCGGCTATGAGCTCACAGGCGCGTTTGCTTCCGCAGGTCTCGATGACGGTTCTTCCTGGAGATTCTCCGGACATCTTGCAAATATGCCGCTGTACTATGAATTCCTTGACGACGGCGTAGATCCGATCCTGGCAGGCGAAGCTGAGATCGACGGCACATATCTTGACAACTACAAGAAAGTCTGGGATCTCTATGTAAGCACATCTTCCGCAGATCCGAAGACCCTCAACAGCGGCGCTCTTAACGCTGAGTCCGAGCTTGGTATGGAAGAGGCAGTTTTCTATCAGAACGGTGACTGGGAATTCGCTCCGCTGACAAATCCGGAGAACGGCTACCTTGTAACTGCAGATGATCTCTCCATGCTTCCGATTTACTTCGGTGTTGATGATGCAAATGAGGGTCTCTGCGTAGGCACAGAGTCCATGTGGGCTGTCAATGCTAAGGCTTCTCAGGAAGATATCGATGCATCTCTCGCATTCCTTGATTGGATGATCACATCTGACGAAGGCCGTAAATGCATGACAGAAGATATGGGTCTTTCCTGCCCGTTCGATACATTCACAGGCGATTTCGCTTCCAAGAACCCGTTCGGCGCTGAGGCAACAAAGCTT
>JAFWIM010000254.1 GCA_017514845.1 Lachnospiraceae bacterium | reverse complement strand
GTTGCCTTTGGCCTTTGCAGGTTTCATCGGGTCGTTGGCGGAGGCAACTGGATTCCTTCTTCCCGGGCGTTTTGGTTGCCTTTGACTCCTGCGGGTTTCATCGGATCCATGGCGGAGGCAACTGGATTCCTTCTTCCCGGGTTTTTTGGTTGCCTTTGACCTTTGCGGGTTTCATCGGGTCGTTGGCGGAGGCAACTGGATTCCTGCTTCCCGGGCGTTTTGGTTGCCTTTGACTCTTGCGGGTTTCATCGGGCCCATGGCAGAGGCAACTGAACTCCTGCCTCCAAAGCTTTTTGGTTGCCTTTGGCTCTTACTATACTTGATAAAAAATAAATCAACGGCGCAAGTTCCGCTCAGAACCTACGCCGTTTTCATTAAACACGATGCCTCAACCACAACACTCCATACCACACCGCCATCACACCGAGCACAACACCCCCATAGCTGGCATAGTAACCAATCCCGGCACCAAAGGTGTTCGCCAGCCACACGAGAGGCGAGCCAGGAGATGCGGTATTCAAAAATCCATAATTTACACCGAATGCACGGTCGAACGGGAGCATGATTCCTGCGTACAATACCATAAACGCGATTGGGATCGGCCAGCGGCGAGTAGCGGGCACAATGATGCGCTCATCAAGACACAACAGAATGTAAATGGCAATCGCCCCGTGCACGAGAAAGCCTGCAGAACTGAAAAAAGAGCATGGCGAGTACATTGTCCAGTCCGGAAAAAGCAGGGCACACATCGCGCCGGGAAGGAACGGGAAAAACAGCAGCTCAGAAAGAATAACGGATTTTTCAGCGAAAAGCATGTGAGCAAAGACAGCATAACTTGCCAGTGAGCATATGTGCAGTGGGAGCGTGTACTTGCTGTACATGCCCTTCCACATGATCAAAAGAGCAGGAAGGACCTGCATGAGCAGCGCACATATTGCAAATGTACTCCGGATCCACCTCTTTCCATGCCCCGCGCACCGTCTTGCTCCGAGAAGCGCCACAGCCGCAATAAGTCCCAGAACCAGGAGCCATAAAATATGCGCCAGACTCCACAATTCAAATCCGCTTCCGGGTGCAAGCTCATTCTCATATCGCAAGAATTGATCCATACTTTTCACCATGGTAAACCTCTCTGAAAAGAGCAGAATATCATATTACCCACCGCTTGTAGAAGCGGTGAGTATCTCCCATCGTGACAAATCTCCCGAATCGTCGGCGAAACCGTCCGTTCGGGAGATCTTTTTCAAGTCTTCGGTGTCTTGTAGTAGAGATAGCCGAAAAGGCCTGTTAAAATTGCCGTCATCAGAAAACCGGAAAAGTTTCCGTCAGAGAGGTTGCCTATCATGGTCAGACCAAACAAAATTATAAGCGCAAGAAAAATATGTCTTCTATTTCTCATTTTTCTTGCCCATAGCTCATCGTCGTTGTACTCCGGCTGACCATAACCGGGCTGGCTGTAATCGACCTGACTATTATCCGGCTGACCATAGCCGGGCTGGCTGCGATAAGCCTGCTGCGGTGCAGTGCCATTGTTCCTCTGCGGTGCGCCGCCGAATTGATTGCCGTATTGGCGGTTGCTGCGTTCGCTTTCGCTCACAAGCACTCGGCCGTTGGAGTCCTTAAACGACCCGGTCGCAAGACTGATGATATCAATGATCCATCCGATGCCAAACAATCCGCCGGTGAATAAGTAAAGCACCCCTTTACCAATTTTTCCGACATAGAATTGATGACCGCCGACTAAGCCAAGGAGAACACATATGATTAAGGTCGTCATCCGATCTTTATCAGACACACCCGGATTCGCACCGTAATAATTATAGTTCACCTGTCCCGGATACGGCTGATTTGGCACAGATTGGTCATAGAAGCTTCCCCGTTCGATGGACCGCCTCTGCTCTTCCTCCGCCCTTGCTCTCTGTCTGCCCTTTTCGAAGCCGTAACCGAAGGCTTCCGGATCTCTGAGGAAGGACGTCGCGTCCTCGTTCAGCCGAAGCGGGGTGTCGCATGCCCGGCATATAATAAATTTCTCGTCCGGCCCGGCATCGAGCGGTGATCCGCAAACCGGGCATTTCATTATTTTAAAATCCATAGTCTATCCCTCACACTAAAGCATAGAAATTTAGTTTAACCAACTCATTATACAATAAGCTGCTAAAAAATAATACATTATCTTTCCAAACCTTTTCTGTGTCTTTTGACCTGAAGGCAGAAGCAGCAAATTCTTTTAGCCCTCCCCAAAAGTCCCTCGTATATATTACTGTACGGCTCAAAGGGAGCCCAATAAATAAGAAAAATACAAGCTAAATTGATAGATAAAGGAGATCAAAATCATGACAGAAATGAAGAAGATAAATGTTGAGGAACTTGTAAACGCAGCAGGCGGTGAGTGGAGACAGGTCAACACCCGCACAGTACAGAACGGTGTTCTGAGAAACGGCCCGGGCACCAGCTATGAACGCATCACCTCTTATCCGAACGGCACATGGGTATCAACAACAGGCAGATCCCAGTACAACGCTGACGACGGAAGAACATGGTATGAGCTCAGCTCTCCGGATCACGGCTGGATGGCAGGAAGCATCCTTGGTTTCTATGACTGATAATTTAAAAAAATAAATGATGGGCAGGTCCTCGGATCTGCCCACTTTTCATTTTATAATTAACAAGTCTGATATGTCATGATTTCACCAAGATACTCTGCCATGTCTGCTTCGGACAATTCAACCAAAATACCCTGCGTCAGAAATCTACAGCACATCCTCTAGAAATCTACAGCGCACCCACTGCATCTTGAGCCGTCAAGTTCGTCTCCGCAGCATTCATTCACTCGTCTCTTATCACGTAATCAAATAAATCCAGCCGCGTGACCCCCATCTTCCTCAAAATTTCCACACTTTTTCTCTGATCCGCCGCAGTATTGAAGCCGGGGATGCGCGGAACCCGGACAATAACCCGCTCTGCACCGCAGGACTCGAGAAGAACCTCCAGATTGTCTTTCATGAGCTGCGCGTCACCGCCCGCATAACTATGGTAAATATCCGGATTCATATCCTTGCAGTCCACAATGAATTCGTCCACCGCAGACAGCACAGGCAGGAGATTCTCCCGCGGCACTGCGAGGCTGGTCTCCGCGGCAATCCGCCATTCAGGCGGGCACAATTCCTTAAATCGACCGATAAAAGCTGCGTGAAGCAACGACTCACCGCCCCCGAAGGTCACTCCGCCGCCCGTCGCGCGAAAGTACAGGTCGTCGATCCGAATTCTCTCTATCAGCTCCTCCGCTGTCACATCTTCCCTCGGAGCTTCTTTGAGAAGACGCTTGTTAATGCAGTAGCGGCAGCTGAGCGGACATCCGGCACCGGCTGCGAGCGTGATTACACCCTTGCCGTCCGTTCCCATTCGCAGCCGCGCGAGGGCAAGCAGGGGAAAATGCAGATTATCCATATTTTTATGCCTCAGGCCATGCGACTTCGCCCTCTGTCATGACAATGATATCTTCCGAACCTGTGGAATCATAGCCATCCGGGTAGGCAAC
>JAFWIM010000253.1 GCA_017514845.1 Lachnospiraceae bacterium | reverse complement strand
TTTCGTACCGAAATTTTTCAGTCGAAGATAAAGTTTTGTATCATTTCCGTCGGCTTTGTATTCCGGCGGTACGCCTTTCAGCATGCCCCGAAGAAGGCCCGAATCCAGGCTCTCAAGGACCTGCGGCCAGATTGAAACGACCTTCTCGAGATCTTCCGGCGCCGCGTTCGGCGGCGGAGCTGTCTCCGTCTCCTCCGCCTCGCCGGCAGAAGGCGAATAGCTGTACGGATCCGGAGGAGCGGCCATAAGACCGTTCATCTCGATTTCTTCGAGCTTATCCTCCAGCATGCGGATCCTGTCACGCACCGAATCCTCAGTTCTCTCCATCTGCGGCCGGCACAGCCGAATGAACGCGATTTCCACCAGCACTCTTCGGTTGGTCGCGAACCGCATGTTGTTCTGGAGTTCGGACAGCACCCGGATGTACCGCATGATGATTTCCGGAGCGACACTCCCCGCCAGATTCCGCATCTTCAGGATCTGTTCCGCCGGCGCATCCACGAGGTCCATGGCTTCCTCCTGAGTCTGCACCATGAGCAGGTTCCTGAGATACCAGATAAAGTCAGAGACGAACTGCCCTGCCTCTCTGCCTCTCTCCATCATCTGGGCAAATGTAAGTACCGCCGCCCCCGCATCCCCCTGGATAATGCTGGCTGTAAGACTTGCAAATACATCCGTGTCCACCGCGCCCAGAGCTTTCAGCGCTTTCTCGTAGGTAATCTTCTCACCCATGTAAAAGGCTATGCACTGGTCAAGGAGAGAGAGAGCGTCACGCATGGAGCCGTCAGCGGAGCGGGCAACGAACTGAAGCGCCCGTTCCTCCGCCTCCACTCCCTCTTTCTGTACAAGCTCCCTCATGCGGGATACCAGAGTAGCGGCATCGATCCGGTGAAAATCGTAGCGCTGGCATCTGGAAAGAATCGTTACCGGAATCTTTCCGACCTCGGTCGTCGCGAGAATGAATACGACATAAGAAGGAGGTTCCTCAAGCGTCTTAAGCAGTGCATTGAACGCACCCTGGGACAGCATGTGAACCTCATCAATGATGTACACTTTATACTTTCCCTGCGTAGGTCTGTAACGCACTTCTTCGACAATTTCGCGAATATTGTCGACGCCGTTGTTGGAAGCGGCGTCGATCTCGATCACATTCATAGAGTTTCCTGCCGCTATCTGGCGGCAGGAAGCACATTCATTACAGGGATTCCCGTTTATAGGGTTTTCACAGTTCACGACCTTCGCCATGATCTTGGCGATAGACGTCTTGCCGGTTCCTCTTGTACCGCAGAATAAATAGGCATGCTGGATTCTGCCCGCCATGACCTGATTTTTCAAAGTAGTTACTATGTGGTCCTGTCCCTTAACATCATCAAATACACTAGGACGGGCCTTGCGGTATAGAGCAACATATGACATAAATTAATCTCCGAAGCTGATGCCCATGTATTTAGCAAGCTGTACTGTCTGGTCTTCCGGATCAACACCCTTCAGCTGACCTGCGGACAGTTCAAGCGGCACCTTGCAGATTTCATTGTTAACAGTAGCGACCATGTAGCCGTACTCACCCTTCTCGATAAGCTGTGCAGCGTATACACCGAGTTTTGTAGAGAGCACTCTGTCGAACGGATCCGGGGAACCGCCGCGCTGTACATGTCCCGGAACAGTGACACGTACCTCGGAGCCTGTTCTCTCGGTAATATCGTGAGCGAGTTTGTAAGATACGGACGGATATTCTGCCAGAAGCTTCTCCATCGCTTTCTTGCGGTCTTTCTTCTTCATTGCTGCCATCTCCTTGGAGATCGCGCCTTCAGCGACTGCAAGAATAGTGAACTTCTTACCATGAGAATGACGTCTCTCTATTGCTTCGCATACCTTGTCAAGATCATACGGAATTTCCGGAAGAAGGATGACATCCGCACCGGATGCAAGACCTGCGGAGAGCGTCAGCCAGCCAACCTTGTGGCCCATGACTTCTACGATGAAAACGCGGCCGTGGGAGGAAGCTGTCGTGTGGATCTGGTCGATTGCGGTCGTAGCGATATCGATAGCGGACTGATAACCGAATGTGAGGTCTGTTCCCCAAATATCGTTGTCGATTGTCTTCGGCAGATGGATGACATTGAGGCCTTCCTCACGAAGAAGGTTCGCTGTCTTCTGAGTGCCGTTTCCGCCGAGAATAACAACACAGTCAAGACGAAGCTTGTAATAGTTCTGCTTCATAGCTTCGACCTTGTCGAGACCGTTCTCATCCGGAACTCGCATCAGCTTGAACGGCTGGCGGGAAGATCCGATGATCGTACCGCCGCGTGTGAGGATGCCGGAAAAGTCATCGGATGTAAGCAGCTTGTAGTTGCCGTAGATCATACCCTTGTAGCCCTCAAGGAATCCGTATACTTCAAGATCCTTGATGTTGTTGCTGAGGCCTTTGACGACGCCGCGCATCGTAGCGTTCAGGGCCTGGCAGTCACCGCCGCTTGTGAGAAGAGCAATTCTTTTCATAGTACATACCTTCTTTCTATAATATTCACGATTTGCCAGCCGCGTACGAATACCGAAAAAACCGATTTATTCCCCATTTCACACGACTAAACAGTTAATATTATTATACGATACCAAACTCTATTTGACAATTCAGCAATTTAGAGATATACTTCACATATCCGTGCAGCCGGGGCATTAGCGGGGCCCTGTAACCTGCAGTCCGCTACAGCAGGGGTGATGCCAATCCGAGGGTATGTCTTGATGGAGCAGCCCTTCTTAAGTGGCGATGACGTTTGGGTCTCGTGCAACGGGAACCTGCGAACCGTGTCAGGGTGGGAACACAGCAGCACTAAGCAGGACCTTCCGTGTGACGCGAGGGTGCCTGGACCGAGTTAACTGGGGAGGTAACGTCTGTTGGGCCATATTCAGAGTG
>JAFWIM010000252.1 GCA_017514845.1 Lachnospiraceae bacterium | reverse complement strand
GGAAAAAAGATGATTGCACCTGTTGTTATCACAATAGTATTTATACTTTATCTTCTGATTTACCTCGTGATGCTGGTTCGGGAAGCCTTCTCGGAGCCGTTGGTCATCCTGATGGGAATCCCTCTGGTCCTGCTGGGAATCGGAAGTGTTTACGCGTTGTACAGTCGAATAAAAGAGATAAGGAGCGGAGAAGAAGATGATCTTGACAACTACTGAAACGATCAATGGAAAAGAACTCGAAATGCTCGGCCTGGTCAAGGGCAGCACGATACAGACTGTGAATGCTGTGCGTGATATCGGAGCAGGACTCAAAACACTCGTAGGCGGAGAACTCACCCGCTATAACGAAATGATGAATGACGCAAGGGCTCTGGCTACCAAGCGTATGGTCGCGGAAGCGGAAGCACTGGGCGCGGACGCAATTGTCGCGATTCGTTATAGTTCGGCTTCTGTAATGCAGAGTGCAGCAGAAGTTATGGCTTACGGGACGGCGGTCAGGTTTAAGGCGTGAAAAGCTGCCGACAGCTGCAGACACGAATTGAGCTTTTGAATCGCTTTATATAGGACAGTGAGAGGAGTGATTTTTGCATTGGAAATCAGGCATGCAGCGGAACAGGATTTTGACCGGATGATGGAAATATACAGCTTTGCAAGGAAATTCATGGCGGAGCACGGGAATCCCAATCAGTGGGGGCCTACGAACTGGCCGCCGGCTGAGCTGATTCAAAAGGATATCCGGGATGGAAACAGCTATGTCTGTGTCAATGATCAGGGAAAGGTCATCGGTACTTTTTACTACACTTTCGGCAATGATATCGAACCGACCTACCGGGATATCACGGACGGTGCCTGGCTTGATGACAGCCCCTATGGCGTCGTGCATCGCATTTCGGGTGACGGATCCGAGAAGGGTATCGGTGCCTTCTGCATAAACTGGGCTTTTGAGCAGTGCGGTCATCTGCGCATAGATACCCACGGCGACAACATTGTCATGCAGAATCTGGTCAAAAAACTTGGGTTTATCCACTGCGGCACGATTTATGTCGAGGAGGATAACTATCCGCGCCTCGCATTTGAAAAAATTAAATAGGAGAGAGAAATCATATGTCTAAGGTTATTTTACTGAATGGAAGCCCGCACGCAAATGGCTGCACAGCCACAGCTCTGGGTGAGATGATTAAGGTGTTTCAGGAAGAGGGCATAGAAACGGAGCTCATTCATGTCGGCAATAAAAGCATAAGGGGATGCATTTCGTGCAACCGCTGCAGTGAGACAGGCAAATGCGTCTTTGACGATTTGGTGAATGAGGTCGCCCCGAAATTTGCGGAGGCGGACGGACTTGTGGTGGGCAGCCCTGTCTATTATGCAGGTCCGAACGGAACGATTCTCTCCTTTATGGACCGCTTGTTCTACAGCACTTCATTTTCAAAGCAAATGAAGGTCGGCGCCGCCGTAGTCAGCTGCCGCCGGGGCGGAAACACTGCAACATATGACGTATTGAACAAGTACTTCACGATCAGCAGCATGCCGGTTGCTTCAAGCACCTATTGGAATCAGGTGCATGGGTTTACGGCGGAAGACGCTAAGAAAGATCTGGAAGGGCTTCAGACTATGAGGAATCTTGCAAGGAATATGGCTTTCATGATCAAAGCGTTTGCGGACGCGAAGGATAAATACGGGTATCCGGAGATGGAGAAGTCGTGTTTTACAAGTTTTGCGGATGGAAAGTAAAGTAGGGGGCTGTGAAAAAACGTTAATTCGTTTCTTCACAGCCTTTTTTGTTGAGTGACAGTGGACGTTGATCGCACTTCGGTCACACATCAGTCGTGCAAGAAGGATGGCAAGCAGTCATCTTGGCTCAATGCCATGGTCGGTGACTGCTTGTGTTTGTGGAAGGCAGTCGCAATCAATGAAATCACGTATAATCGACTGAAGACAAGAAAGAGGGCTTTCAGTCACCATGGTTCTATTCGGCATATGATGACTGCCCGAATTATGTGGCGGGCAGTCGCGATCAATATAATCAACTCCAATCGACTGAAGACAAGAAGGAAGGCAGTAGGTCATCTTTGGTCCATGCGGCGTTTTTGACTGCCCGGGTGGTGAAGACGGCAGTAGTTTTCAGTGAAACCACCTTATGACGACTGCTGGTAGAAATCTGATATAAGAAAGTTCTACCGTAATCTAGTATTAAAATCAACAAAAGTGACTGCTTCTAAGGCCAAGATTTAATAAGAAGAGCCGCTGAATTGGCAAAGAACGAGTTGTCATGACTGCCCATGGGACATGAATTGAATCTCGTACGGCACTTCTTATGTGCGATATTTCACAAGATCGACTGCCTGCTTAGCCATAATCAGTCTGCATCAGGCCGGCCTCGATAAAATAGCAGTTGCAACATATCTTTTTCACAGCCTCTAATTTATAATCATGCCAATTATCCACAGGGTAAGTGCATTGACGACCGGAACGGTGACCGTATCAAGTCCGCCCTTGCTTGACATCTCTGTCAGGGACGAGACGACCGCAATGATAAGGGCGATGAGGAGAGCCTTAGGAAGAGGATAGGGTGACAGAGCAAGCAGCGCAGGCAGTCCGGCTGCAAAGGCAGTAATCGCCATGGCTGTACTGCCCTCCCAGGATTTGTTGCGGTCCGCAAATGGCAGATTGATCTTATGCCTGCCAAGCGGTCTGCCGACCCAGGCGGCCGCGATATCGCCAAGTCCCCATGCAGCTGTGCTGACAACGAGAATATAGGGCTTGCCGACAATACCGGAAAAAGTCATTATCGCAGCCTGGGAGAGGAACAGAAGGAGAAGACTGCTCCGTATCTCTCCCGGCTTTTTTTCTACGAATAAGGCGGCATATCCCTGCCAGCTCTCCGCGATTTTAAGCGCAGGGTACACGATCAGGGCGAATAAGACCAGCGTGATAGTTCCCGGAAGCCAGCCTTTGCCGTTAAAAAAGATAAAAATTGAAGAGGTAAAGGCTGCCACGTGGAGGAGTTTGCGAAAAACATTTTTCGGGATGGGTAGCAAAATGTGAATC
>JAFWIM010000251.1 GCA_017514845.1 Lachnospiraceae bacterium | reverse complement strand
GAATTTCCGTGTACAATATAACGGTAGACAAAGTTCTGACAAACGGACAAGGGGAAACATATGACGAAAAAATATTTCTTTTTTGATATCGACGGAACTCTGACGGACCTTGAGACAAGAAAAATCATCCCGTCAGCCCAGGAGGCAGTGATCAAGCTGCAGGAGGCCGGCCACTTTGTGAGCATTTGCACCGGACGCGCTCTCTATAAGGCCGAGGCCTTCCGCGCTTCGCACGGTTTTGCAAATATGGTCTGCAACGGCGGCCACGGCATCGTCATTGACGGAAAAGTGATTGAAAACGAGCCAATCGACTTCGAAAAGGCCCTCGCGGTCTACCGTCAGGCTATTGATCTCGGATACGGCGTGCTTGTCGCCGATGACGATTCGATCCGGGTCAAAGCCAACAGCTTCAGGTTCTACGACCAGGTAGGACCGCGTCAGGAGCCGACGACATACCTGATTGACGAGAACTATGACCCGGCCGATGGGGATGCCATTTTCAAAATGTATATTTCAATCCCCAAGGAGGACGAGGAGAAGCTGACTCTCAAGAATACACTCGGGCACCTCAGATTCAAGCCGGAATATCTCATGTTCCAGCACGATGACAAGAAGAGGGGAATTCTTCGCATGCTTGAGCTCGTTGGCGGTGACCCGAACGAGGTGGTCGTCTTCGGCGATGACACTAACGATCTCGATATGTTCGACCCGCAGTTCTACTGCGTCGCGATGGGCAATTGGAGAGATCCGGAGCTCGTTAGAAGGGCAGACTATGTCGCCGCCAGAAACGTGGACGACGGAATCTATAAAGCATGCGTAGAGCACGGATGGCTCTGAGGGGAGCGGCGTACGAGCAGCACGGACGGTGCTGTAGGAGGAGCTTCCGAACAGCACGGATGATTCGGGGCGTGGTCTTGTTTACAGAGAACTTACGTGCATTTTATCCCCTGCAGGTGTATTCTTGCGTAAGAAGTATAAACTCTGACGCAGAATTCTCGCGACATAAGTCTATGATGAATGCGAAAATAGAAACACTTGTGAATACAGGCATTCCCACGCATGAAGAAGCGGCAGCATGCCCGATTTATAACAAATCTTTTCAGTGGAGATTCAATCTCACACTGAGATGAACAGGAGAGAGATTAAATTATGTTAGCAGCAGTATTATGGTTCGCGGTCGGTCTGGTCCTTCTCATCAAGGGAGGAGACTGGTTCGTTGACGGAGCGACAGGCATTGCCAGAAGATTTCACCTGCCGGAACTTCTTATCGGAGCGACGGTCGTATCAATCGGAACGACTCTCCCGGAGGTCATGGTCTCCACGACATCCGCGCTGAAAGGAATCGGCTCGATTGCTTATGGAAATGCGATCGGATCCGTCATTTGCAACACCGCGCTCATATTAGCCATTACGATCACGGCTAAGCCGGACCCGGTCGATCCGAAGACGCTGAAGACGCCGGTCGCGTTCTTCTTTACGGCAGCCCTCATCTATGTGATCGATGCGTATACCGTCGGCAGTTTCACGCGCCCGATCGGCATTCTTCTGCTCGGCATATTCATCGCTTACATGCTGACAACGGTCAGGCAAATGATGAAAACGCCGTCTGCGCCTGAAGCCCATGAAGAGGAAGAGGAGACTCCGCTCGGCAAAGCACTTATCATGCTGGTCGTCGGAGCTGCCCTCATCGCAGTCGGCGCGGATCTTCTTGTCGACAACGGAACACTCATAGCCACAGCGCTCGGTGTGCCGGAAACTGTTATCGCGCTCACATTCGTAGCCCTTGGCACGTCCCTGCCGGAACTTGTCACCGCCATCACATCCCTGATGAAGGGCCACGGCGCTCTGTCCCTCGGCAACGTCATCGGAGCAAACCTGTTCAATCTGGTCCTGGTCTGCGGTATGTCGATCGCACTGGCTCCGTTCAAGCTTCCGGAAGGCGCGATTTTCCTCGGAAAGAATTCGTCGCTCACCCTCGAGCTGCCTGTCATGATGCTGGTCATGCTGCTGCTCACGGTGCCGGCACTAAAAAAAGGCCGGCTCTTTAGATGGCAGGGCATTACCCTGCTTGCTACTTACGCGGCCTTTTGCATTATTCAGTTCACTTTATAAGATATACGATTTTTCAGCCTCGAACCCTCCATCCCCGGGATCACCGTAACACTCGACATAACGGGCCCGCATGGAGGGTTTCGTGTTTCCGAGCAGAAGATGGGGCGTTGCCCCGAACTCGTTCACGCGGAAACTTGCGATTCCGCTGACGCGCTCCTCTGTGCTGATCCTGGTGATGGCTGAAGGAGAAGCTACAAATCCATGCCAGAGCGGCATCGGAGATACGCCGATGAGGTGGGCAATAATGACCATTTCGACCCCGAAGTGGCAGACGAGAGCGATTGTATCGTGGTTAGGTCTGACGGCACGGTAATAGAGGCCTTCTCGTTCGTAGCCATGTCTTGCCAACAGGCTGTCGAGACCTTCATGGACGCGGATCGCGGCTTCCTTCACATGGGCCTCCTCCATGATCGGATGTGTATACCAAAGATCCCTGTCGTAGAACTCCGGGATCTTCGTCCAGTCAGCCGGCAGCCAGTCCCAGGCGCAGGCCCTGAGCCGGCCTCTGAGATCAGGCCGGTTTATGCGGGGCGGGAATTCGCGGAGCCAGTCGAGCGTTTCTGCATTTGCACCCAGCTTTTCCAAAGAGAACGAAGCGGTCCTCTGGGCTCTGCCGAGCGGGGAGACGTAGAAGGCGTCAATATTGTACCTGTCGATGATTTCCGAAAGGAGCATGGCTTCCCTGTCGCCTTTGGGAGTCAGTGAATCGTGTACATAGTCGGGGTCGCCGTGGCGAATGATAATAATCTTCATAAATATAATCCTCGGTTGTGATAGGTGGAAACCCGCTGCCCTTTGGGCAGCGGGTAGTTGACTTTATATTAAATCACGAAGTACAGAGCCGCTCCGCCGCCGCAGCAGAGGAGGAACGCAAGGATCGAGATGATCAGAACGGTCCTTCTGGCCCGCTTTTCATTGTCCGAGACATAAAGCTTCTTCTGCCTCGTTGCAAGCCCCGAGATCTGGGCGAAGACCCAGAAGAAGATACTTAGGATGACGACAATGGCCAGCACGTAGAAGAAGTAGGAGAATTCAAGCACGTCTGCACCAATCTTGTCATTGATCGTGAGCGCTGTGAGGGCTGCTCCGGCAAGCG